>NZ_JAFLXF010000010.1:0-210926 GCF_019891575.1 Pseudomonas sp. MIS38 | reverse complement strand
GAGACCGATTCATCAGGCCGAACTGGTGAAATGAAGGCCTGCCTGACGGCAGGCCATTACCGGCCCGCACACAAAAAATCTGACACTCTCGGGTCATCGATTTTTCGCGGTGCATGATCGCCCCGCACCGAGTTAGCATCCATCACTACCATGACGCCTACGACGTAAGCGTGGCAGCTTACGAACAACCGGCCTTCAAGCGTGCGAGGCAATATATCAGTGTGGTTGGAAGGTACATCTATCTGACCTTCCCGCTGACCAAAGATGAAGACTTCCCCAAGGTATGGGAAGAGTATCTATCCATACGCAAACGCCAACTGGATGAGCTCTATTTCAGAAACTGATCAGTGGGCGCCAATATCATCGTAGCTATTTGTGCGCCCTACCCGATCAACTCGTCCATCACCTCATACTTAACCACCACCCGATTCCGATACAACCTCACCCGCTCCACCAACTCCCCCACCTGCCCCTTCTCCCGCACTTCCCGCCAAATCTCATTCTCCCGATACACCCGCTCTCCCTCCCGTACAAACCGGTGCCCTTCCTGAAACACGTGATACCGATACTCCCGCACCTGATCGCACAACAACTCGCCCTCCAGCTGCGTGTCCCCCACATTCAAATTCAACTGAAAACTCCGATCCGTCGGGTTGTGCAGTACCAGGTCAACGTAGTTGTAGAAAATCGCCGCGCCGGAACCGAATGGCAGTACTCGGCCTTCGTCCGGGAATGGGTCGAAGCTGTGGTTGGAGCGTTCAACGACTATCAGCGGTGAGTGGATCGCCATCCAGTGGATCAGGTTGCTCAGTTGGCAGATTCCGCCGCCGATACCGCGTCGCGCTTCGCCGAAGGACAGTTCCATGCCTTCGACGTAGCCGCGTTTGCGGGTTGGGCGGCCGACGAGGCGGCAGAAGGAGAAGTGTTCGCCGGGGGCGATGATGAGGCCGTCGATGGCGGCGACGGCGAGTTTGAGGTTGATGACTTTGTTGTGTTGCAGGGCGAGGTCGGAGTCGCCGAGTTTGCGGATGAGTTTTGAGGTGTGTTTGAGGTAGCGGAATGGCAGACGGTCAGCGTCGGCAACAAGGCGCGAATAGCTTTTGCTGGAGCAACGCCAGGCGATCTGGCGGAACAGTCTTTTTTGCCACACGCGCAGCCAGTACAGGGCCGGGTGGTAGAGGGAAAGTGGTTTCATCCGTGAGTCTACGGCGGGCGCCGTTTGTTCCTTGAAGCGTGCAAAAGGGGTGCGCAGTTTAGCGTACGTCGCGCGCGAGGTGTCTTGGCTCGACACACTTTGACGTGTTTGCTGAACGCCGAATTAAGCTTCAACTAAGCTTGCGTCGCTAGCATCCCGGCCCGAGAGACACCTGTCGCCGATCAACCGCGGATGAGCTTCCCGAATGAGCCAGTTTGATTTACCAGCCGTTACGCAGCCGAATTTCAGTCTTGTATTGGTAAATTACAAAACCCCGGACATCACCCGGATGTGCCTGGAGTTGTTGCGCGAGCACGTCCGGGCGCAGCGCATTCCGGTTTGGGTGGTGGACAATGATTCGGCGGATGCCAGCCTGGATTACTTGCGTTCGCTGGACTGGATCAATCTGATCGAACGTCCCTCCCCCGGCAAAGAAGCGGGACATATTGCGCATGGCAAGGCGCTGGATCTGGCGCTGGAAAAAGTTGAAACCGACTATCTGTTTCTGCTGCACACCGACACCTTTGTCTACGACAAGGAAGTCTTCGCGATGATGCTGCGTGAGTGTACAAAGTCTGCGGACATCGCCGCAGTCGGGTGTGTCGAGCAAATCAATCGAGGGATTCTGAGAGACACCTGGCGACTAACTTCGCGGTTTTGCAAACACTATATTCGCCGGGCGAAAACTGCGTTGGGTTTGCGCAGTAAAGAGCCGAAACCTTATCGGGAAACTCACCTCAAGAGTTTCTGCACTTTGTGGAACGCCAAGTTGATGAAGTCCCATGGACTGCACTTTTGCATGGATGACCGAGTGCCCGGTTATACCCTGCAGGATCGAATGGTCGGTCTGGGCTATGGCATCAAGCTGCTGTCACCACGCAAGATTTTCCGCTATCTGGATCACATCCAGGCAGGAACCGTCGCCGCCGCCGGTACGTACGGCAAAAACCACCGCCGCACCAAGATGTATGAAGCCACCCTCAAACGATTTGAGGGGCAGGCATCGGCATAATCGCGAACACAAAAAAGGGCGACTGCAAAGTCGCCCTTTTTTTATCTGAAATTGTATACATCCGCTCCGAAGAGGTGTTCGCCCAGTGTAATGGCCTGGCAATCCATGCACCGGTAAAGAGCCCTGACACTGGGCGAACGGGAAGGATTTTAATAGAAGTTGGCTGATATGTCGTCATGCACAAAGGTAAATTTTACGTACGAAAAAGTTAATAGATATTTATCGACGAAATCCTTTCGTGAAACTTTCAAAGCACGGTTCAGCTCATTTCAGATGATTGTTCTCATACAATAATCTGTACAAGAACAATCATCTTGTAGAGTTAATACTCAGCTTTCATGCTGACTGGTCACTTTTAATACATCGGTATAAGTGACAACTACGCTCTGCCCGACTTTCAGATCTTTCAGCTTGGCCTGAATTTCAGGCTTTTTGACGTCGAGGATTTTCGACTGACCTTGAGGGTTTTCCAGGGTCACCTGATTTTGCTTCAAATCAATTTTGGTGATTTTCAATTGCACCTGAATCTGGCGATAAGCCTCGCCGCCCGGGTTTTCGCTGCCCGGCGCCTTGCGCAGCTCGCCGCTACGCTCGACGGTGCCAGGCAGACCTTTATCTACATCGGTATCGAGGTAAGCCGCCACCGAGCGTTGTACTTCGACTTTTACCAGATCGCCGACCTGAAGATTGGCGAGGTTTTTCGCCTTGTCGCTGAGCTGAACGTGAACCTGACGACCTTCGGCGCCTTCCAGCACCACCTGATGGTTGGCTGCATCGACGGCCAGCACTTTGGTGGTGACCTGATCGGCCTCGACGGTGGCGGACAGCGGAATATCGGCCGCCATGGCGCCGAAGCTGGTGGCGGACAGGACGGTTGCGAGGGTGATGGCCTTGGCCAGAGCGTGGAGCTTCATAAGCGGTACTTTCCCTGTAATGAATGGCAGCAACCGGCGCCAACGTCTGTTTGGCGCCGAATGTGCCACTGAGCATAGACGCTGTTCAGGGCTTGGCTTTCGTTTCTGCCGCGGCGGTCTCCTGCGCGGTGGACTCGCCACTGGTGGTGCCCTTGCCGCTGTCCTCGCGCTGTTTGGGGTCGGTCGGGCGCAGCGCGTCGTTGTCGCGCTCGGTTTCTCCCGGTGGCCGGGGTTCGTCGGGGTGTTCGCTGGGGGATACGGGTTTCATGGTGGTTCTCCTCAGGCGTCAGGGTCATCCAGTTCATTGGTAACGTTCACGGCTGGCGAATTCTTATGCAGGTCATCGGCCTTGGCGCGCAGGATCTGCCACTGCTCCAGATCGATCGCGCCCTGGCCGAGCAGATCGTCGGCAATGCGTTGCAGGTCGAAATAGTGAGCGTCGGGGGATTGCTGCCAGTAGGTCTGATCGTCGAACAGGCGCTGCCAGGTGGTGAGGTCTGGGGGTTGCAGGTCGTCGCTCATGGGCGGGCTCCTCGCCGGGGTCTCGGAAATGGGCCGGGATTGATCGGTAGAGGGTGGTAGACGGGGCGGAGTTCCGGGCAATTGCTCTGTGGGTGGCTGTACCGGCGCCTTCGCGAGCAAGCCCGCTCCCGCAGGTTTTGCGTGTGAGCGTCAGTACCCGGTCATCTCCAGATAGCCGCGCCCGCCGTGGCTGCCGCTGATCCGCACCGGCCCTTCCCAGTAAGGGATGCGCAGGTTCATCCAGGCGTCGGGATTGAGCGCGTCGAGGCTGATGTCGAGGTGTTTGTCGGGAATGCTGATCGACCAGCGCACCGGCATCTGGCGGCCGGCAACTTTTGCGGTGTCCTTGGGTGTGAGTCTGATCTGCGCGCCGTGCAGGGTTTCGGTCTGGCCGTCGGCGTTGATCCAGGTGCCGGTCAGATACGGCGCGCCGTCGGTTTGCCGGGTGCGAAACAGCATCAGCGACTCACCACTGTCCAGATGCAGGGAAAACCAGTCCCACCCGGTCTGATTGGCTGCCAGCGGCTGACTGCTCCATTCACGATCCAGCCACGCCGGGCCGCTGACGGTGTAAGTCTGGCCGTCGATTTGCAGGGTGCCGCTGGCCTGAAAAAACGGCTGACTGTAGTAGTACGAAGCCTGACCCTGTTCGGATTTTCGGCTGAAACCGTTGTCACCTTGCAACACCAGTGGACGACTGGAGGTGAGGTGCAATTGATAGCTGAAAGCTTTGTCGCTGGCACTGAGTTGCAGATCGGTCAGCGGATCCTGCGCCTGACTGGCGAAGCGCCAATCATCGATCCACGCCTCGAACGGCGCGACGTTCACCCCGGCCTGCCCCACTCCGCCTCGGGCATAGCGCTCGGCGGCATGGTGCGCGGTGGCCGAAGTCACTGCGGCATGCCCGAGCCAGATCGTCTGGTTGGCCCAGCCAGGTTGGTCTGCCGCAGGTTTTAACGCACTGCGAAACAGCGTCCATTGCACGCCGAAATCGTGGCCCTGCTGATCCTTGAGATTGGCGGTGACATACCACCACTCGATACGAAAACCATCATGTGCGCCGTGATCTGCCGGGAAGCTGAACACCCGCCCCGGCACCACCGGTGTGAACTGCGCGGCCTGATCGCCGAGCCCGGCAAAACCCTTCTGCTCTGGCACAGGCTGATCGCAACCGCCCAACAGCAGCAACGCGAACAGCAGCGCAACCCGGTTAATCCTCATGAGCAAACGTCCTCAGCAGATCCGCAGGTTGCGTGCGGTACAACGAATACAGCGGCCACGCCGAGGCCAACAGCGTCGCCAGCAACGCCAGCCCTAGCAACTGCAGCAGTTGCAGCGGAAAGATCCGCAACGGCAAACGCCAGCCGAATGCCTGCACGTTGATCACCGCGTCCAGACACCACGCCAACGCGATCCCCAACGGCAACGCCAGCACCAGCGTCAGCACCGCCAGCAGCCAGGTCTGGCCGAGGTTAAGCAGCATCAACTGACGGCGCGTCACGCCCAAGGCCCACAGCGGCGCCAATTGCCCGAGGCGGCTCTGGCTCTGGGTCAGCAGGCTGATGAACAGCGCCACACCGGCTACCGCCAAAGTCAGGCTGTTGAGCGCGGCAGTGGCGGCAAAAGTGCGCTCGAAAACCTGCACCGACCAACCCTTGAGCCGCGCCTGATCGACGATGCGGCTGTCATCAAGCTGAAAGCGCGTTTGCAGTGCGCGCAAAAACGGCGGGATATCGGGCGGCGCGATGCGCAGGTTGAAACGGTTCGGCGTCAGTGACGGCCACAACCGCAGCAAATGATTGCTGTTGACCAACACGTGCCCCTTGGGATTGCCGTAGTCGGCGTAGATCCCGACGATCCGCGGTGACCACGCCCCGCCCGGTGTCGGCACGTTCAAATGATCCCCCGCCCGCACCTTCAGCCGTCGTGCCAGTTGTTCGCTGAGCATCACTGAATCGTCGTTCGCCAGATGCGCCCACGGATCACCGGCGATCGCCTCGAGCAACGGCCAGTGCTGGCGATAATAAGGATGATCGATCACCCCGAACACATCCGCCGGCCAGCCTTGCAGGGTCACCGCGACTTGCCAGTTGGGCAGCACCGCGCTGACGTTCGGCTGTTGCTTGAGCCAGGCGTACATCTCGCGCGATTGCGCCGGATTGACCGGGTTGAGGTACAGCTCGGCACTGAGGCGTTGTTCGAGCCAGTCGTCGAAGGTCTGGCGAAAACCGGCGGTCATGCTGCCGGCGCCGATGTTGGCCGACAGCGCCAGCAGCAACGCCATCAGCGCCAGACTGAGTGCCGGCAGTTGCTGGCGGCAATCGGCGAGAAACCACTGACCGAGCACCGAACGACTGCGCCCGAGCAACGGATTGAGCACTGCGCTGAGCACCACCGACAACGCCAGCGCAGCGCCGAGCAGCAACCCGGCCATCAACACAAAACCACTGCTCAGACTGTCGCCCCAGACCAGCGCCAGCAGCGCGATCAGTCCCAGCACCGCCGCCAGCCAACCCTGACGGCGCAACCAGCGCGCATGTTGCTGATGCCAGGCCTGCGGATCCGCCACCGCCAACAGCGGCAAGCGTGCCGCACGCAGCAGACTGTTGGCACCGGCGAGCAACGCGCCGAACAGGCTCAAACCAATACCGCTGAACCACCACCACGGGCTCAAGCGCAACTGCCCCGCCACTTCCGCGCCATAAAGGCCGCGCAGGCTGGCGGCGACATCCGGCAGCAACACGCTCGCCAGCCAGTAACCGCTGATGACTCCGAACACCCCGCCAGCCAACGCCAACACACCGAGCTCGACGACCAGACAGCCGATCAACATCCGCGCACTGACCCCGCAGGCGCGCAACGTACGCAGCAGGCCGCGACGTTGTTCCAGTGCCAGACCGATCGCCGCGTGCACGATGAACAGTCCGACCAGAAACGAGAGAAAGCCCAAGGCATCCAGGTTGAGGTGAAAGCTCTCGGTCAGGCGCGAAAGATTGTTTTCCTCGGCGCTGCTTTTGAGCTGCAGCCGGCCATTGAACGCGGCCGGCAGCTCGCCATGAAAATCCTTGGGCAGTAACAAGCGTGACAGTTGCCCGGGCTGTTCGAGCACGGTTTGCGCGACGCCGATGTCGACCAGCAACATGCCCGGTGCCATGTCCTTTTGCGCGTGCAGCGGCGGCAGCGTCTGGCCGCTGGCGGTTTGCGGCGTGGCGCCTTCGGTCAGGCCCAAGGCGTGCAGGGTTTCCGGTGAAATCCACGTGCTGCCCGGCGGCGAGAAGAACGCGACGATGCGCTCGATCGGCATCGCCTGCCCGGCCACCGCAGCGTCCGTCGGCAGCGACACCGGTTCGATGCCCATCAGTTGCAGCCGCTGATCCGGATGATCCTTGAGCATCAGCCGGCCTTGCAGCAGCGGCGACACCGGCCAGCCTGCGCGGCGCAGATCGATGAACCACTGCTGGGTGAACGTCGCACCGCTCGGTGTGGCCAGACTGGCCTGAGGTTCGCCGCCGATCATCTGGCTGGCCCGGGCGTAACTGTCGCGGGCCTGACTGTTCAGCGCCTCGACCCCGGTCAGCAGGCTGGTCGCCAGCCACAACCCGGTCAGCACACTGAAGAACTGCACCGGATGCCGCCGCCAATGGCTGAGTAGCGCGCGCAGGGTTTGCCAGAAAACGTTCACGTCAGCCGGCCACTGGACAACACCACCCGCTGCGCCAACCGCGCCGCCACGCGTGGGCTGTGGGTGACCATCAACAGCGTGGTCGGCGTGTCGTCGAGCAGCTCGAGCAACAGGCGCAGCACTTCATCGCTGGTGGCTTCGTCGAGGCTGCCGGTCGGTTCGTCGGCCAGCAACAGTTTTGGCCGCGACGCCAAGGCTCGGGCCAAAGCCACCCGCTGCTGCTGGCCGCCAGAAAGCTGTTCGGGGTAACGCTTGAGCAACTCGCCCAACCCCAGACGCTGCACCAGATGCGCCTGCCAGCGCGGCTCATGGCGCCCGGCCAGACGCGCCTGAAACGCCAGATTGTCCTCGACCCGCAGGCTGCCGATCAGGTTGAACTGCTGGAACACCAGACCGATTTCAGTGCGCCGCCAGTCGGCCAATTGCGCTTCGTTCATCTGCTCCAGCCGATGCTCGCCGCTGCGGATGCTGCCGCGATCAACCTTGTCGAGGCCGGCGATCAGGTGCAGCAAGGTGCTTTTGCCGCTGCCGGATTCGCCCATCAGCGCCAGACTGCTGCCGGGCTCGAGGGTCAGGTCGACGCCTTGCAGCACCGGTAACGGGCCTTGGGGGGTGAGGTAACTTTTGAACACGCCTTGAACCTGAAGCATGCCGCCATCCGTTGGGTCAGTGTGGGGCAAGGATAGCGGATTGCGGTCTCTTCAGATCAGTGGTGTTTGCACTGGCCTCATCGCTGGCAAGCCAGCTCCCACAGTGTTTTTGGGTGTATTCAGTATTTGTGAACAACCTCAATCCCTGTGGGAGCTGGCTTGCCAGCGATGAGGCCCGTTGGCCCGACACAAATCTCACTCCCCGGTCGCCACACTGGTCGCCGCCGCACCCGGTGTGACGATGGTCTTCAGATCAATGTGCTTCCACTCAGGCTTGGCCCCCAGCCGTGCATTGAAGCGGTAGTTGAAGGTGAAGTCGTCCGCTGTCGGCAGCGTCAACGGTTTGCCGTACAGCGCCTCGACTCCCGCCAGGTCATAACCCATCAACTGCAGCAGCGTCGGAAAAATGTTGTAGTGACTGGAGCGATCCTTGTTCGCCGGCAACGCTTGCGCCCAGTCCGGCCCGTGCAGTTGATCGCCCTGAATCACCACCAGTGGCACCAGCCCTTCTTCCTCCACCGGATCGCCACCGCAGTGGGTATTGAGCCCGGGGTTGCCGCGTTCATGCAGGTCCTGGCCGTGATCGGAGGTGTAGATCAGCAGCGCATTGTGCAAATTGGCCTGGGCAAATACCCGGGCGAAGAATTCGCCGACATTCCACAGCACGGTGTTCTTGTAGGCGTTGCGGTACAGCACCCAATCATCCGGCTGGCCGTTGAAACCGTCGCGCTTACCGGTATCCGCCACTTCGGTGAATTGCCCGCGCGGCAAGGTCGGACGGTAGGCCATGAAGGCGTCGGGGTATTTGTCGTGCACCGGGAAATGCGCGCCGACCTTGTTGATCACCACCAACTCCGGCTGATCATCGTTGAGCAATTCGATCAGCTTGGCGGCGGCAGCCATGTCGCGGTCACGCACGCTGGTCTGGTCAAACTGGACGAATTCATCGATGTCTTTTTTCTCGGTGTCGGTCATCAGGTTCTGCAGATTGCCGGCAGTCCGCTGAGCGTCGATGTACACCGTGCGCAACCCGGCCTTTTTCGCGTACTGCCAGATCGACGGCAGCGTGCTGTTGATGCGCATGTAATCGTCGCGGGTGCCGCCATAGCGCAACGTGACGTTGGTGTCGGCGCTGCAATTGGCGATGGATGCGGCGTAGCCGTAGTTGAAAATGTCGACGCCCGGATGCGCCTGATTAAGGTTGCTGTGCACCCCGAACGGCGCGTTGATGTCCAGGTAATTGCCGGAAATGCTTTCGTCGATGATCAGCACGATGTCGTGATTGATCGCCACTGCGTTGCGCGCCAGCGTCACCGGCTCGCGCGGGCCGACCGTGTTGTGCAGCGCTTCATAAGCGAACAGGTTCAGATAGGCCAGCGGCGTGTACATGATCGGCAAACCGCGCGCGCCCTCGCCCGCCCGCAGGAACAACACCGCGCTCAACAGCAGCACACCACACACCGGCGCCGCCACACGCAACGCGTTGGGCACCACCAGTGCATGGCGCGGTTTCAGACCGATGCCGAACAGCAACAGCAGACCACTGAGCGCGCCATGAATGATCGCGTCGCGATACTGGTAGGCGGCCTCCTGAATGAAGCCGCCGGAGTACACCAGCGAGACAAAACTGCTGTAGCTCAGGTAATCCGCGGTGACTCGGGTATAGACATCGAAAAACACCGCCGAGACAAACAGTGTTATTGCGAACAAGTGGCGAATGAGAGCCTGACGAATATAAGCCGTTAGATATAACGCTAAAGTAAGCGCCAAAAACATCGCGCCAAAAAGAAGTACAGCAAAACCGACGCCGATAGCATTTAACCGATCAACGTAATATTCGGAATAAAGCAGCAAATAAACAATTAAAAGTACTTCTTTGGCATATCTGAACATGGCGATACCGCTCGTGCAAAACGGCAGGGAGTCAAAGGTTTGTCGGTCAGAACCTGACACTAGCACCCAGCCATCAAAGCGCAAGAATTGACTGTTTTCTTTAGAAAGCGTCAAAAAACCGGTGACTCAAATCTGACACACACAAAACGCTAGAAGCCTTTAAATTAAAGACTTACAACCGTTTATCGCTTATTTAAAATCTGAACAAATCTGCAAAAAAACAACAAATCCAATCGCAGCAATGACTTGATGGCCAATCGCCAAAAAGCGCTCAAGTGTTATACAGGTGCAACATGTCATTTTGCTGACACGCTTTCCAAACCCTGCGCTATACCCCTTTTACAGTCTTCTTCCGAACTTCTTCTTTTCGCTCTATCGAGGGTGCGCAGATGGACGTGAGCGTATTTGGCACCGGCTATGTCGGATTAATTCAAGCCGCCGCACTTGCAGATGTAGGGCATCGGGTTTTATGTGTCGATATTGACCCCAACAAGATCAAGCAACTGCAACAAGCTGTGCCACCTATTAGTGAGCCAGGTCTTTCCAGCACCCTCGAAGAAAACATCAAGGCCGGCCGCTTGCTCTTTAGCACTCAGGCCAGCGACGCGGTGGAGCATGCCGAGCTGATTTTCATCGCCGTGGGCACGCCGGCCGATGAAGACGGTTCCGCCGACCTGACCCACGTGCTCAACGTCGCCCGGGAGATCGCCTCGCACATGGAGGCCGATCGCACCCTGATCATCAAGTCCACGGTGCCGGTCGGCACGGCTGACCAGGTCGCCGCCAAAGCCAGCGAAGAGTTGCTGCGTCGCGGCAAAAGTGCCCTCAAGGTCCGCGTGGTGTCCAACCCCGAATTCCTCAAGGAAGGCAGCGCCCTCGCCGATTGCATGCGCCCGGACCGGATCATCGTCGGCACCCGCGATGACGAAGCCCGCGAGCAGATGAGCGAGTTGTACGCGCCGTTCTGCCGTAACCACGAAAAACTGATGTTCATGGACAACCGCAGCGCCGAGCTGACCAAGTACGCGGCCAACGCGATGCTCGCCACGCGCATCAGCTTCATGAACGAACTGGCCAACCTCACCGAACTGCTCGGCGCCGACATCGAAGCGGTGCGCAAAGGCATCGGCTCCGACCCGCGCATCGGCTACCACTTCATCTATCCCGGTTGCGGCTTCGGCGGTTCATGCTTCCCCAAGGATCTGCGCGCCCTGCTGCACACCGCCGAACACAACGGCATGCCGCTGAAATTGCTGCGCAGCGTCACCGACGTCAACGACAGCCAGCGGCACATCCTCTTCGGCAAACTCAAGGCGCAGTTTCCGCAGGGTCTGGCCGGCAAGTCGATTGCGATTTGGGGCCTGGCGTTCAAACCCAATACCGATGACATGCGCGAAGCCCCCAGCCGCTACCTGATGGACGCGCTGTGGGCCGAAGGCGCCAGCGTGCAGGCCTACGATCCGGAAGCCATGTCCGAATGCCGGCGCCTGTACGGCTATCGCAACGACCTGCACCTGTGCGCCACCCGCGACGACACCCTGGAAGATGCCGATGCGCTGGTGATCTGCACCGAGTGGAAGAATTTTCGCGTAGTGGATTTCGAGCTGCTGGCGAGCAAGCTGCGCTCAAAAGTGATTGTCGACGGTCGCAACCTCTACAACCCGGAACACGTGGCCGCCGCCGGTCTGCATTACAGCGGCATCGGCCTGCGCCACATCGCTCCGGAAGGACTGCGCCCATGAAAATCCTGGTCACCGGCGCAGCCGGCTTCATTGGCGCCCATTGCGTGTTGCGGCTGATGCGCGACGGGCATGCGGTGGTCGGCCTGGATAACTTCAACGGCTATTACGACCCGCAACTGAAACACGATCGGGTGCAATGGGTGCGCGATCAGGTCGGGCATTTCCCGCTGGCGCGGATCGATCTGGCCGATGCCGCGGCGATTGAAGCGCTGTTTGTCCGCGAGCAACCGCAAGTGGTGATCCACCTCGCGGCGCAGGCCGGGGTGCGCTACTCGCTGGAGAATCCGAAGGCCTACCTCGACAGCAACCTCAGCGGTTTCCTGAACATTCTCGAAGGCTGCCGGCACCATCCGGTCGAGCATCTGATCTACGCCTCGTCGAGCTCGGTGTATGGCGCCAACCAGCACACGCCGTATTCGGTGCATGACGGGGTGAATCATCCGCTGTCGCTGTACGCCGCGACCAAAAAAGCCAACGAGCTGATGGCCCACAGTTATAGCCACCTGTTCGGCATTCCCAGCACCGGCCTGCGCTTTTTCACCGTGTACGGGCCATGGGGTCGGCCCGACATGTCGCCGATCCAGTTCGCTCGGGCGATCACCGAAGGCACGCCGCTGAAGCTGTTCAACTACGGCGAGCACCAGCGCGATTTCACTTATATAGACGACATCGTCGAAAGCATCGCGCGCCTCACCGACCATCCGCCGCACAACCACCCGGAGTGGGATCGTGAACATCCCGACGCGGGCAGCAGCATGGCGCCGTGGTGCCTGTTCAACATCGGCGGCCACCACCCGGTGGAGCTGAAAACCTATCTGGCGCTGATGGAAAAACACCTCGGCCAGAAAGCCATTGTCGAGCTCTTGCCCCTGCAACCGGGCGATGTGCTCAACACCTGTGCCGAGACCGATGATCTGGCCCAGGCCACCGGGTTCCAGCCCCGGATCGAGCTGGATGAAGGACTGGGGCGTTTCATCGCCTGGTTTCGCGACTACTACCCCACTGCCTATCGCCCACGCGCCGCTCGCGGCTGAACATCAGCGGAGGACCCCATGACTGGACATGAACAAGGTGTACCGATCAATCAGATGCGCCGCGACAAGCGCATGGATCCCGAGCACCGAATGCGCCTCGATAGCGCCATCCACCGGCAGGGCCGTGGCTGGCTGACCGGCCGCGACGGCGGTCGGCCATGGACGCTGTCACGCACCAACCGGGTATTGGCCTGCTTCGGTGCGCTGCTGATTCTGGTGATGTTTTCGCCGCTGCTGCTGGGCCTGGCGCTGGCCATCAAATTCACCAGCCCGGGACCGGTGATGTTCGTGCAGAAACGCACCGGTTATCGCGGCCGCACCTTCGGCATGTACAAGTTCCGCACCATGGTCTGCAACGCCGAAGAACTCAAGGAATCGCTGCGCCACCTTAACAAGCACGGGGTCGACGCCATCGACTTCAAGATCGACAAGGATCCACGCATCACCGGCATCGGCGGTTTCCTGCGGCGTACCAGCCTCGACGAACTGCCCAACCTGTTCAACGTGGTCAGCGGTGACATGCGCCTGGTCGGCCCGCGGCCGACTTCGTTCAACGCCTACCGCTACAAGGACAACCACCTTGCACGCCTGAGCATCTACCCCGGCATGACCGGCCTCTGGCAGATCTCCGGGCGCAGCAACATTGACTTCGACCAGCGCGTTGAGTTGGACCTCAGCTATATCGCCGAGCAAAGCCTTTTGCTTGATCTGAAGATCTTGTTGAAAACCCCCTTCAAAGTATTCAGCGGCCACGGAGCAAGCTAATGGACGGTTCAACCAACAAAAGCCTGAGCATTGCCAACCCCAGCGAATCGAACCTGATTTCGACCGTGCTGGATCTGGATCTGCGGATCCTGTTCCTGACCGCCGCCAACCCCGGCGCGGGCACCACCACCAGCGCGCTGGCGCTGGCCAGCCAACTGGCGCAGATGAGCAGCGGCCAGGTGTTGCTGGTCGATGCCAGTCAGTCGGCAGGCAACCTCACGCAGCAATTGAACCTGGGCAAGGAGCGCGGCCTGCGCGACCTGCTGTTCAACCCGGACAACCCGCCGCTGTTGCAGGACTGCGTGGTGCAGGTCTCGAGCCTGCCGTTTCATGTGCTGCCCAATGGCCGGCCGATCCGCACCCTGGAACACCTGACCGCCGAGCGCCTGAGTCCGCTGCTCGATCGGTTGGGCACCCAGTACCGCTTCGTGGTGATCGACGGTGACGCGGTGTATTCCGCCGCCGACACGCTGGTGCTCGCCACTCAGGTCGATGGCGTGGTGTTCGTGGTCCGCGCCGAAGACACCCGCTGGGAAGTCGCCCAGGCCGCCGTGCAACGCCTGACCCAGGCCGGCGCGAAAGTAGTCGGCAGCGTGTTCAACCGGCGCAAGTACTACATGCCCAAGTGGCTCTACAAAAACCTGTAAGCAAACGCGAAGGATGACGCCATGAACGCCAAGATACTTGTTCTGCTGATGCTGCCGCTTGCAGGCTGCTCCAGCACTTCCGAAACCCAGAACATGCCGGTGAACATTCTCACCGCCACCCCGGCCAATGCCCAGGCCACCGATATGCCCAAGGTCGAACAGACCCTGCGCCCGCAAGACGTGCTGGATGTGATCTTCCACATCAGCACCAGCGGTTCGGACGCTTACCGCGTGCAGTCGGGTGACCAGATCGGCCTGAACTTCACCGCCGCCAGCCAGCTCAATGGCAACCAGTTGGTGCTGCCCGACGGCACCATCAACCTGCCCGGCGCCAACACCTCGGTGAAAATCGCCGGCCTGACCGCCGACGAAGCGCGCGATGAAATCCAGCGTGCTTACCAGCGCAAACAGCTGTTCCAGCCCAACCGCAATCAGCTGACCGTGCAGGTCATCAGCCCGCTGACCAATGAGCAGAACCTGAAAAGCGCACTGAATCACCCGGCCACCGGCATGAGCCGCGAGATCACCGTGGGCAATGACGGTTATGCAAGCTTTCCGGAAATCGGCGCGGTGCCGCTGCAAGGCATGACCATCAACCAACTGGAAACCTTCCTTAACCAGAAATACGCGCAATTGCCGGGGCGGATGAGCGTCGATGTGATGCTCAAGTCCACCGCCGGCAACGAGATCTACGTGCTCGGCGAAGTCGGCCAACCGGGTTCCTACCCGATCCGCCGTCCAGTGTCGGTGCTTGAAGCGCTGACCCTGGCGCGCGGCACCAACGTCAAGGCGCGCCTCGACTCGGTGGTGATCATGCGGCGCAACGGCAACCAGGTGCAGGCCGTGCACTACGACGTGGAAAAAGCCCTGTCGGGCGATGCGTCGCAGATCGCCTACCTGCAACCGGACGACATGCTGTTCGTACCAAAAACCAAACTGGCGAGTGCCGGCGATCTCGCCCGGCAACTGGCCGACGTGGTGTTGTTCCAGGGCGTGGGCTTCAGCTTCGGCTACCGCGTCGACAACAAAAGCAGCAGCAGTAACTGACTCTCAGGTGACCGATCATGAATCCAAAGGAAAACTACCTGCATGAGTTCTTCAGGATCTTCTTCGCCAACAAGCAACTGGTGAAACGGGTCTTCCTGATCTTTGCAGTCATCGCGTTGGTACTGCCGCTGGTGCTCAAACAGAGCTTCGATATCACCGCTCAGGTGATCGTGCAGTCGAAAAAACTCTCCCAGGGTGACGCCACCACGTCACTGACGGTCGATAACGCCACCTTCATTCCGCCGTCGCTGGCGGACATGGAAACCGAAAGCAACATCCTGCGGTCCCCGGCGCTGATCCGCCAGACCATCAGCGAGCTGCGCGACAAGGGCGAGTACAACCCGCCGGTGGGCGTGTTCGCCAAACTGGTGAGCGAACCGTTCCGCCGCTATATCTCTTCGCCGCTGCGTGAGTACGTGATCAATCCGCTGCGCAACATGCTCGGGCTGCAAACCGATCCGGTGCGTGACACCGTGCTCGACGGCCTGACGCAAGATGCGATCAACAGCCTGAAAATCGAGACCCTGCCCGGCTCCAACGTGATCTCGATCGTCTACAGCTTCCCCGATCCGCATCAGGGCACGACGTTCGTCGCCACTCTGCTGCAGAACTATCTGGGCAGCCGTCAGGCGCTGCAATCGATCGACCTGCCGCAATCCTTCTACGAAACCAAGAAGCACCTGTATCAGGTGCGTCTCGACGGGCTGGAAGGTAATCGGCAGGCGCTGCTGGAAAGTGTTGCATCGTCCGATCCGAAGGAAGAAATCACCTTCCGCCTGAACGCGATCAACACCGAAGAGCAAGCCCTGAACCTGTACCAGGATCGTCTGCTACAGAGCCAGCGCTGGCTCGAATACCTGAAAACCGCGCTGACGGCCGCCAGCAGCAACAAGCTCAACGACTACACGTTCCCCTTCACCTTCACCACCACCGTCGATAACGTGGCGTTCGAGGATCGGGAAATCAAACAGTTGGGCGAGCAACTGACCACTCAGGTCAGCCGCTACATGAATGACCTCGCGGTGTTCCAGCCCGGCAGCGAGCCGATGCTGCTGACCCGCGAACAGATCGCCCGCACCCGCCAGCAGTTCCTCAAAGTGGTGAGCAACCGCATTCAGGAGCGCACCAACGATCTGGCCGTGGTGCAACAGGTGATCGATCAGAAAACCGCGCGCATCGCCGAGTTCAAGAACCGCATCCACACCTTGCAGCAGACCCAGAGCAAGCTGCGGCAGATGGACACGGAAATCGACGCGCTGCACACGGCGTTCTCGACCTACGCGCAACGCTTTGCCGAAAGCAGCACCGCCGGTTCGCTCAACGACGACCTGTCGAACGCCAAGGTGCTCAGCCCGCCGTTCGAGCCGACCGAGCCAGCGTTCCCCAAACCGCTGCTGATCATTCCGTTCGGGCTGTTCACCGGTCTGCTGCTGGCGATAGCCCTGGTCTATGTGCGTGAGTTCTTCGATCACCGTTTCAAACACCCTGCGCAAATCACCCACGAACTGGGCCTGCCGGTGTTGCTGGTGATCAACGACGAGAACGTGCTGCCGAGCAATCCGCACAAGAACTGGACCGTGCCAAGCTTCGTGCACTGGGTGCGCAATTGAACACGCTGTCCACCCCGAACGCCGCGCTGCCGATCATTCATTTGCTCAGCAGCGGCGGCTTCTATGGGGCCGAGCGCATGCTGCTCGATCACTGCCTGGCGACACCGGGGCAGCACCAGGTGCTTTTCCTCGATGCACCGCCGGCGTTGATCGCGCGCTTTCGCGAGGCCGGGGTGGACTGCCGTGGCTGTGCCGGGCTGGGTGAGCTGTTGCGCCACCTGCGGGCCCGGCGCAGCGAACGGCCGCTGATCAACACCCACAACTTCAAAGGGCTGTTGTTCGGCTGGGTCGGCGCAACGCTGTTGCGTTTGCCGCTGGTCATCACCCAACACGGCTTCACCCCGCGCAGCCGCAAGCAGAAGTTCTACACCTGGCTGAGTCTGCAGTTGTGCCGCACGGCGTCGGTGGATCGGGTGGTGTGCGTGGCCGAGAGCATTGCCGTGCTGCATCGTCAGGCCAGCGTGCAGGCGGAAAAACTCCAGGTGATCCCCAACGGATTGCCCGCCGCCGACGCGCTGGTCAGCACCGTTGACCGCCAGCGCTGGCTCGCCGGTTACGTCGGGCGCCTGAGCAGCGAGAAAGGTCCGGACCTGTTTCTCGATGCGCTGATTCCGCTGTGTCACCAGCATCCGCAACTGGACGCGGTGATGCTCGGCGACGGCCCGGAACGCGAGGCGCTGCAGGAGCGGATCGACGCCGCAGGTTTGCAGCAACGGATTCGTCTGCCCGGCTACCAGACCGCCATGCAACCGTGGTGGCAGCGCCTGGATGCGCTGGTGATCAGCTCGCGCACCGAAGGCACGCCGATGATTCTGCTCGAAGCGATGCAGAGCGGCGTGCCGGTGGTGGCGTTCGCCGTCGGCGGCATTCCCGATGTGCTCGAGCACCGGCATAACGGTCTGCTGGCGACACCTGCCGACAGCGCCGACCTCGCCCGTCAGCTCGACAACCTGCTGAGCGAGCCGAAACTGGCCCGGCATTTGTGCGACAACGCAAAGCGTACGCAACAGGATCGCTACGACCTCAAGGCCCTGGCCGAACGCTGGTCGCAGCTGTACATCCGCACGGCACGGGAGGCACGCGCATGATTTTCCCGCTCTCGATCGTCACGCTGCTCGGGATGGTGTGCATCGGTCTGCTCGCCAGCCCTTATCCGTTTCTCGCACCCGGCGCGGTAATTGGCCTGGTGGGTTTCACAGTGTTGTATCGCAAGCCGGCCTGGGGCCTGCTGGGCATTGCCGCGCTGGTGCCGTTCGAAGGTTTCTTCAAGGACAGCGCATTGTCCGGAAGCAAACTGATCGGCGCTTCGCTGGCGGTGATCCTGATGCTGCAACTGGCCATGCACCAGATTCCTTCCGAGCGCCTGCGCAGCAATATCTGGCGGTTTCTGCTGTGGTTTCTGGCGCTGTATTTCCTCAGCCTGTTCAACACCGATGACCTGGGCATGTCGCTGGGGCATCTGCGCGAACTCAGCGTCGGGCTGATCCTGTTTGTCATCACCCTGCTGATCGGCCGTGAACTGAACCTCGACCTGTTCGCCCGCCTGGTGACCCTGAGTGTCAGCGCCACCTGTGCCATGGCGATGTTTTCAGTCAAATTCCAGGATCAGGGCCGCGCTGCCGGTCTGCTTGAAGACCCCAACGCCTTCGCCCTGCTGATCGCCTTCGCCATTCCGCTGGCGCTGCTGCTGGTGATTCGTGGGCCGAATCTGTTGCACCGCCTGTTCTGGGGCGCTTGCTGCCTGTTGCTGCTCGGCGGCATGACCAAGACCGAATCGCGCTCCGGGCTGGTGGTGGTGGCGTTGAGTCTGTTGATCGGCTGCTGGCACTACCGCGCGCAACTGACCCGCATTCGCCCACGGCACCTGGGTTTCGCCATGCTCGGCGCAGCCATCGTGATTCCGCTGGCGATCTACGCGATGCCCGCCGGTTACCTCGCGCGCATTCAGTCCCTGAGCGTGTTGAGCGCCGGCGCCAAGGGCCACGACGACGAATCCCTCGGCCGGCGCGCCTCGTACATCGTGGTCGGCGGGCAGATGATCCGCGAGAACCCGCTGCTCGGCTCCGGTCCCGGCACCTTCCCGCTGCACTACGCGACCACCGGTTACGCCAAGGCGTTTTCCGCCAACCGCAAGATCGGCGACCTGTATCGCCGTGCCCACAACACCTACCTGGAAATTTTCAGTGAACTGGGGATTCCCGCCGGCCTGCTGTTTGTCGGCATGCTCGGCCTGGGCCTGTACAACCTGATCCGCGCCCGCGCCGCGTGGATGCTGCGACGCGACTGGCAGCAGGCGGACCTGATGACTCACCTCGGGGTGAGCTTTCTGTCGCTGACCCTGTTCCTGATGTTCCTCAGCGCACCGAACCAGAAATACCTGTGGATCATGCTCGCGCTGACCAGCGTCCTGCGCCTCAAGGCCGAACAGGCGCCACTGACCGAGGCCAGGACATGAGCCGGATCAGCATCATCATCCCGATGTACAACGAGGCCCGGCACATCGGCCGCACGCTGCTGGCAGCGCAAAAAGCCGCACATGCGGCCGATGTCGAGTGCGAGTTGATTGTGGTCGACAACGGTTCGAGCGACGACGGCCCGCACATCGCCCGTCAGTTCGGTGCACAGGTGCTGGTGCTGCCGGGCCTGCTGATCGGTGCGCTGCGCAATCGCGGTGCGCTGCTGGCAAGCGGCGAGTGGATCGCGTTCATTGATGCCGACGTCGAAATGCCCGAAGACTGGCTCAAGCCCTTGTTCGAGCTGCAAGCCGAGGGTCAGGCCGACGTCTTCGGTCTCGACCTGCACACCCCCGCCACTGCGCCGTGGTACGCCGCCGCCTGGCAACGGCGCACGCTGCGCCCGTCGAGTCAGGCATCGCACCCGGTGGACTGGCTGCCCAGTTCCAACCTGCTGATGCGCCGGCGCTGGTTCGACAAGGTCGGCGGCTTCAACGAACACCTGCGTACCGGCGAAGACAAGGAATTTACCCTGCGCCTGCACGAACAGGGCGCGCGGCTGCTGTCGGTGAACAGCAGCGTGGCCCTGCATTGGGGCTACGAGATGAACTGGCGCGAGTGGATGGGCAAGGAAATGTGGCGTCAGGGCAGTCATCTGCAACTGCTGCGCACTCACGGTTTCAGCCTGCGCCTGCTGCGCTTTCCTCTGCTCTCGCTTGGCGCGTGGCTGCTCGACTTGCTGGCGATTTCCGCACTGCTCAACGGTTTTCCGCACCACGCGGCCGTCATGGTGATGCTGACCACGATACCGGCGCTGGTGCTGAGCATTCGCCAGAGTTCACGCCATCATGATGTGGGCCTGACCCTGCAACTGTGGGGCCTGCACTGGGTGCGGCTGCACCTGGCCGGGGCGGCGTTGATTCTCAGTCTGTGTCATTGGAACGCCAGGAGGCCTGCCCGTGGCTGAATTCATTTTCTGGATGTGCCTGCTGCTGCCGGTATACGCCTACCTTGGCTACCCGCTGCTGCTGACTGTACTGGCGCCGCTGTTCCCGGCCTGGCGCCACAGCCCGGCGCCGCCGCTGAACATCAGCATCGTGATTGCCGCGCACAATGAGGCGCGGCACATCGAGCACAAGTTGCGCACGCTGCTGGCGCAGGACTATCAGCCGGCCACGCTGCAGATCATTCTCGCCAGCGACGGCTCGACCGACGACACCGTGGCCTGTGCGCACAAGGTGGTCGATTCGCGCATCACCGTGCTCGATCTGCCGCGCCAGGGCAAAGCGGCAACGCTGAATGCCGGTGTAGCCCTGGCGACTGGCGATATTCTAGTGTTCACCGACGCCGACAACCAATGGTCGCGGGAAACCCTTGGCTACCTGCTGGCGCCGCTCAGTGACGCGAATGTCGGCGCCTGCGCCGGGCACATGGTGATTCCGGTGACCGGCGGCGGCCTCAGCGTCGGCGACAGTCTGTACCGGCATTACGAGGGCTGGCTGCGTCGGGTGGAGAACCGCACCGGCTGCATGGTCTCGGCCGACGGCGCCCTGCTCGCCCTGCGCCGCGAGCTGTTCCAGAGCGTGCCGGCGGAGGTCAACGACGACTTCTTTCTCAGCACCTGTGCACCGGTGGCCTTCAAGCGCATTGTGTACGTGCCCGAGGCGCAAGTGATCGACCACGGTGTCGACGAAGCGGACAAACAGTTCCGCCGCCGTCAACGCGTCACCGTCGGTGGCCTGCAAAGCCTCGCCCAGCGCAGTGAGCTGCTCAACCCACTCAAACATGGCCTGTATTCGCTGGCGCTGATCAGCCACAAACTGATCCGGCGCCTGGCACCGATCCTCCTGCTGCCGCTGCTGCTGAGCAACTTCTGGCTGTGGGATGACCACGGTTTCTATCGACTGGCCCTGATCGCCCAACTGTTCGGCTACGCCATTGCGCTGGCCGGACTGCTGGACTCGCAACATCGCTTGCCCAAACCGTTTCGTCTGGCCGCGTTCCTGCTGGTCACCCTCGCCGGGATGAGTCTCGGCCTGTGGCAGTTCCTGCGCGGCCACCGATATGCCCAGTGGAACCCTGAACAAAACCGTTGAGAGGACCGAAGCCATGGCGATCAAACAATTAATAAAACGCACCAGTGGCTGGCTTTACCTCAACTCGCCCGTGGGACGAAACCAGTTGCACGGCGCCGGGGTGATTCTGATGCTGCATCGGGTGCTGGCCAACGACCGCGCCGCCGACTTGCCGCACCGCAATGAGCTGTGTGTCGGGCCCAAGGCGTTCGAGCACCTGCTGGTGTGGCTGCGCCGGCACTTCGATTGCGTGCCGCTGATGGACATCCTCACGCCCACCGCATTGCGCAGCGAACGCCCACGGGTGGCGCTGACCTTCGACGATGGCTGGCGCGACAACGCGGTCAATGCGTTCCCGTTGCTGCAAAAACATCAGGTGCCAGCGAGCATTTTTCTCTCCACCGATTTCATCGGCAGCCGTCAGCGCTTCTGGTGGGAAAGCCTTGGCGAAACCCTGTGGGGCAGCCACGGCGAAAAGGCCCGCATGCATCTGATCGAATGCCTGCACGTAATCCACCACCCGGTGCCGGTGCTGGTGGATGACATCGACGTCGATCGCCGCAGCCTGTCGCTGCTGCATTACCTGCAAAGCCTGAAAACCCTTGAACCGGCGATGCTCGAACGCCTGACCGACGAATGCCCGCCCGAAGCGCAGCCGCAAGCGCTGGACTGGCATCAGGTACGCGCGCTGGAGGCTTCGGGGCTGGTGCGTTTCGGCCCGCACGGCGCCAGCCACGCGATCCTCACTGAACTGGACGATGTGCGCCTGAGCGAAGAAATCAGCCGCAGCCGCGATGCCTTGAGCAACGGCTGCAACCGGCCGTTGCCGGTGTATTGCTACCCCAACGGCAACAACGACGAGCGGGTGCGCAAGCAGATTGCTGCCCACGATTACCCGTTCGCGCTGGGCACCGGCACCGGCATCTATCGCGGTGAAGGCGATCCGCTGAACCTGCCGCGTTTCGGTGTCAGCCAGCGTACTGCGCGCAATCCTGAGCTGCTGTCGTGGCGCATCTTTCGTGGAAACCGGCCATGAGCCGCAGCCATTACCTCAAGCATCTGGCGCTGAGCATGGGCACCAAACTGGCGATGATCGCCTTGCGCCTGCTGCGCAACGTGTTGCTGGCGCGGATCCTCGGGCCGAGCGAACGGGGGCTGTTTGCGCTGCTCAGCACCTTGCCCGACCTGATCAGCGCCGCCACCAGTGGCGGGTTGAATTCAGCCGTGGGTTATCAAGCCGCCAAGCAACGGCCGATGGGGCTGCTGTTGAGTCAGGTGCTGGTCTTCGGTTGCTTGCTCGCCGGTCTGCTGACCTTGCTGGTGGTGGCGCTGGTGCGTGAGTTCGGCAGTGAGCTGGATGTCACAGTACAACTCGGTCTGCTGGCGTGGCTGTTGCTGCTGGCGGTGCCGCTGACCGTGCTGAAAAGCGGCCTGCTGACCCTGCACAACGCCTCCGGCGGCGTGGTCGCGTTCAACGCCTTGCGCCTGACCGAATCACTGGCGCCACTGCTGCTGTTTCTCGCACTGTTCTGGATGTGGAAAAGCGCGGCGCTGGAAGCGGCGTTGATCAGTTGGCTGGCCGGGATCAGCCTGGTGGTGCTGGCCGGTTGGGTCTGGCTCAAACGCGCGCAACCGCTGCAGTTGCAATGGGATCGCGCCAGCCAGAACGAACTGCTGCGCTACAGCGCGCGCAGCCATCCGGATCTGCTGTTCCAGCAAGTGATTCTGCGCTCGGACTACCTGTTCATCGGCGCCCTGCTCGGCAGCACCGCACTGGGTCATTACGCGATGGCCAGTGCCGCCGCCGAACTGCTGCTGATCGTGCCGGAAGCGGTGACCACGCCGCTGATGAAACGCCTGCTACAACAGGACGAAGGCATGGACAAGGTCACCCCGCTGGCCCTGCGCCTGACCGCCACGGTGATGCTCGGCGCGTGCCTGAGCATGGCCGTGATCGGCAACTGGCTGATCGTCACCCTGTTCGGCATCGCCTACCAACCGGCGTATCCGGCGCTGCTGGCGTTGCTGCCGGGGCTGCTCGGCCTGTGCTACGCGAGCATCCTGCGGCTGGACCTGCTGGGGAAAAACCGCCCCGGCACGGTGTCGCTGCTGATGGGCCTCGGCGCCCTGCTCAATCTGGCGCTGAACCTGGTGTTGATTCCGGCCTACGGCATCGTCGGCGCGGCAGCGGCGTCGTCGATTGCCTATCTGGCGGTGACGGTGGCGATGCTGGTGTTGTACTGCCGTTTGAGCGGCGTGGCGTTCTGGCAAACCCTGATCATCCTGCCCAGCGACATCGCGCCGATGTGGCAGATGTTGCACCGGAAGGCCGCATGAAAGGCCTGGTCCTGCTGCTCGGTCTCGGCCTGTCGCTGGACGCCTTTGCCGCGTCGATGCGCTGGGGCGAGATCCGCGACGGCAGCCTGTACCTGCAAACCGACCGTCCGGACACCGTGACCGTGCGCTGGACACCCGCGTGGCAGGCCGAGGCCAACGAAGAGCATCTGTACCTGCTCGACGGCCAGGGCAAATTGCAGGGCGAGCGCTTGATCAAGGCCAGCGAAACCCGCGGCACCCAGAGCTGGGCGTTGCTGCCGGGTGCCGCCAGTTATCGCCTGGAAATTCCCGGCTACAGCTTCCGCAATTACCGGGTCGAACACGACGAGCACACGGTGGCGCTGTTCGAACCGGCCAAGGTGCATTTCAGCGCGCAGACGCAGAATGGCGACGAGTTGTATTTCAAAGTCGCGCCGGGGGAACACGCGGTACTCGCCGGCAAGTTCCATGGCGGGGTCAATGCGTTGCAGGCGCAGCGAGTGGGCGATGATCAGTCACTGACGCTGACGCTCAAACCCTATCGCGCCTATTGGCAGTTCGATCAACTGGCGTTGCCGGTCAGCGAGCGCGAACAGGTCTGGCGCCTGCGCCTGCAAGGCAGCGGCAAAGCAGCATTCTGGCTCGACGGCACGGCCAATCGGTTTGCGCAGACTCCGCAGCAACTCAAACCCGTGCGCGAAGAGACCGGCCAGATCCACCTGACCCTGCACGACAAAATCCTCGGGCGCACGCCGGATCTGGGCATCGCCCTGCCCTACGTGATGCCACCCGCCAGTAGTCACGCGGTGCTGGATGCGCTGAAACCGACCGCCGCCAGTTATTACAGTTTTGTCGATGTCACGGCGAAGAATCCGCACTTCGAAGACGCGTTCCGCAAGGCTTATCAGGAGCGCTTCGGCATCCGTCAGGACATCACCCTGCTCGCCGGCAGCCAGCGTCAGGCCGATCTGCGCGCCGACGTGCAAAGCAATGGCGGCCTCGATGCATGGCTGGCCGGCACCCGCGCCTTGGGCGGCAAAGGCACGCACTACATCGGTTTTGCTGATGAGCCGAACCTCAACTATTCGAGCTTCGAGCAATACCGGGCGATTTTCACCAGCATGGCCAGGCAGGTGCGCAGCGATCCGGCGAATGCCAAGGCCGGCGTGCGCATCGCCATGCCGGCCAGTTCACGGCTGGTCAACGGGCCGTTCGCCGACAACGCGGCCGACAAGCGCGGCATCGACTGGGCGCGGCGCTTGCTCGGCGAGTCCGCCGAGCAGATCGACGCGCTGGCGTGGCACGAATGGATGATCCGCGACCTGCTCGCCACCCGGGTCTACCGCGACAGCGTGCGCCGCGCCGCCGAACTGGTCGGCCTCGACGCCCACGGCCAGCCGCGCAAAGCCTTGCTGCTGGATCAGACCAATCTGTCCAGCGGTTCCAGCCTCAGCCCCTACGATCAGGAGACGCACTACGCCTCGCTGTGGTGGGCGTCGGTGGTGATCAACGCTTCGCAGGACGGTTTGCTGAGCATGCTCAACTGGTTTCAGGCCGCCGATGAACCGCAGTATCCCAAGGGCATGATCCGGGTTTTGGGCGCTGAGCGTTTTGAGCTGAAACCGGTGGGTCTGGCCCAGCAGTTCATCGCGCAGCATTGGCTGCACCAAGTGCTGTGGCTAGAGAACGATGGCTTTGAAGTCGATGTGCTGGCGATGGCCGGCGACGAGCAGCGGGGTCTGCTCGGTGTGAACAAGGGCACGCGTTTGCAGCGTGTTGACCTGAGTGGCGCCAAGTGCCCGCTGAACAACGGTGCGTTGCGTTACTTCGGCGCGGACAACCGCAGCCGCGACGCGCCATTCGCCTGCCGCGACGGACGCGTCAGCTTCGACTTGCCAGGGGAAACCCTGTTCGCCCTGAGCTGGAGCGCGTCATGAAGCCAATTCCGAATATCAGAAAAGGTAAAGCGAACAAAGATTTGTGGGTAGGGAGTTTTTGTGGCGAGGGGATTTATCCCCGATCGGCTGCGCAGCAGTCGTCGCTTTTAGCCTGTAAATGCGGGGCCGCTTCGCAGCCCATCGGGGATAAATCCCCTCGCCACAGAGCCCCTCGCCACAGTTGTTCGCCCTGCCGGAACGCCGGAGTACAGAACATGGGTACCGTCAGCAAACTCAGCCAGCACATCAAACAAAAAGGCCTGCGCGCCACCCTCGCCAAGGCGTGGAAGCACTACGTGTTTTTCCATCAGGAATTGCTGTGGATGGAACGCGATCTGGTCAGTCCGGTGCCACCGCACAGCCTCAAACCGTATCCGCCGCTGCGGGTGGTGAAGATCACCGCCAACAACGCCAGCGCCTTCGCCCGCTACTTCGGCGACCGCGTCGGGACCATGGCCGAGCTGGCCAACGAAGGCCACACCGGGCACATGCACCTGGACGATCAGGGCGATGCCGTGGCGTTCATCTGGGGCAGCGCACGGGACTACTTCGACCGGCATTACTACGGCTGCCTGTTCCCGGTGAAAGCCGGCGAGTTCTTCGAATTCGGTGGCGAGCTGACCCGTGCCTACTGGGGCAGCGAACTCTCGGTGGACCTGCAACTGGAACTGTGGAAAGCCATGGCGGCCCAGGGCTGCGACAAGGTGGTGGACGTCTGCGAGTTCCACAACGTCCCGGCGCTGAAACTGCACCTGCGCATGGGTTACACCGAGCAAGGCCGGATCATGAATGTCTACACCCTGTTCGGTCGCTGGCACTTCTACCGCGAAACCCGCTACAGCGGTTCGCGACTGGATGCGCTGCGCAAACCGTCCCGTCCACCTGTCACAGCCACGGCGGTCTGAGCCTATGACGGCGCGATTCGAATGGCGCACTTCACTGTGCGCCGCCGACTTCCCGGCAGCCGCCTATGAAGCGCTGCGCCTGCAGGTGACGGATCACACGCCGTTCAACCACCTGGGCTGGTTGTGCGCGGCGGAGCAGGCACTGGGCGCGGGTGAGCGCCTGCACATCCTACTCGGTTGGGAAGCGGACGAATTGCGCCTGTGCCTGCCGCTGGTAGCGGGTCGTGAGCGCTTTGCCGGCGTGCCGTTTCGTGTACTGCACCACTTGGGCTATCCGCTGGCGGACCGGCTGGCGCTGCTGTCATTGCTCAAGGGCGAAGACATGCGCGAAGCCTTGCACCTGATCCGCCGACAGCTGCCGCACGCCCTGCTGCAACTCAACGAATTGTCCGAGCCGGCGGGTGAGGAAAGCGCCCTGACCGAATGGATGGCCCACAGTTCTGCGGGCGAACGCCGCCTCAGTTGCCGGGTTCCGGTGCATCTGATCAGCGACGCGGATCACCAGGAGGTCTCCGGCGACCCGCGCTACAAGCTGCGGCGGGCGCGCAAACGGATTGCCGCGTGTGGCGCCCAGGTGCGACGCATCTGCCCCGACGCGCTGAGCATGGGTCCGCTGTTGCGGGCGATCAGCGAAGTCGAGGCGGTGAGCTGGAAAGGCGACGAAGGCGTGGGGATTTTCGCCAGCGAACGCAGTCGGCAATGGATCGAACGCGCCTTCACTGCCCTCGCCGGCCAGGGCCTGGTGCGAGTGGTGACGCTGGAACTCAACGGACGTTGCATCAGCTATCGCCTCGGCTTGCTGGAGCAGGGCCGACTCTACGATTACAACCTCGCGTTCCTGCCGCAATACGCCGATCTGGGCAGCGGCCGGGTGCTGCTGGAGGAATGGATTCGCTGGGGGCTGGACGAGCATTGGCGCTGGATCGATGCCTCGCGGGTCAGTCTGGAAAACTCCAGCCACCAACTGCACGAACGCATGACTGGACAACTGGAACACTGGCGCTGGAGTTTCTATTCCTGGCGCCCCAGCGGGATGTTGCTGGGGCTGGGATTGCGGCTCTGGCAGCGCTTGAAACCGACGGTGCAGCAATGGCGCGCGCGACGTGCGGCCAGACCGGCACCGGCGCCCACACCTGTCGTCATCACCACGGAGGGCGATCATGCCTCGCCAAGTCATAGTCAACGCTGACGATTTCGGGTTGAGCCCGAACGAAAACGCGACGATCTTCGCCGCGTTTCAGGCCGGGGTCATCAGCTCGGCCACGGCCATGGCCAACATGCCGGCGTTCGAAGCAGCCTGCGCGATGGCCCGGCATCCGTCGCTGCAAGGTCGGGTCGGGTTGCATTTCAACCTGACCTACGGGCGGCCGCTGAGTACCTCAATCCTGCGCAGTCGCACCTTCTGCGACGGCCACGGCGTATTCGACCTGAGCCTGCCACGGCACAGCCTGTGGCTCGGACGTGAGGATCGCGACGCGGTGCGTAAAGAGTTGCAGGCGCAGTGGCAGCGCTGTGTCGAACATGGCGTGCGACCTAGCCATATCGACTCGCATCAGCACGTACACAACATCTGGCCGATCGGCGAAATCGTCGCGCGCTTTGCCGCCCGGCAAGGCGTGCCGATTCGCCTGGCGCGCAACCTGGGGCAGAACCTCAGTCTGCCCAAACGTGTATTCAAAGGTTTGCTCAACTGGCGCTTGCAGAGTCTGGCCGGAGCCACGGCGGACTATGTGTGCACGCCGGTGGATCTGCGTAACGACCCCGCGCCGAGCGACGGCGTGCTGGAAGTCGTTGCCCACCCGAATCAGCTGGGCAGCGATTTCGGTGATGCCTACCTCAATCCCGGAGAATCCCTGAGCCACGTGCTGGAGCAGCGGCTGCCGGGTGTGCCACGGGTGTCCTATGCCGATCTGCACAAGGATTTTTTACGCGGTGCCGCGGCACTCGATTGATTCATCCCCACAACAGCAACATCCACCACACCGGGCTTCGGCCACGGAGGGCAACATGAACGTCATCGGAAAACTGCGTGACCGGATTCGTCAAAAAGGCTTTCGTAACTTCTTCGCCAGTCTGTGGAAGCGCTACGTGTTCTTCCACTGGGAACTGCTGTGGATGGAGCGCGATCTGGTGACCCCGGTGCCGCCACACAAGCTGCGGCCATACGAGGGAGTGCGCAAAATCGATATCACACCGCACAACACCGGGGCGTTCGCCAAGCATTTCGGTGACCGCGTGGAAACCATGGCCGAACTCGCCGCTGAAGGCCACACCGGGCACATGTACCTCGATGCCGACGGCCACGCGGTGGCATTCATCTGGGGCAGCATTCGCGACTACCACGACCGCCACTATTACGGCTGCTGGTTCCCGGTCAAACCCGGCGAGTTCTTCGAATTCGGCGGCGAAATGGCCCGGCCTTACTTCGGCACCAGCCTGTCGGTGGACGTGCAAGTCGCCCTCTGGGAAGCCATGGCCGCCCAGGGCTGTCATACCGTCGTGGACACCTGCGAAACGCGCAACATTCCGGCAATGAAACTGCACATCCGCATGGGCTACCACGAACAAGGGCGCATCACCCACGTTTACGGCCTGTTCGGCCGCTGGCGCTTCTACCGCGAAAGCCGCTACGACGGCTCACGCCTGGAACCCCTGCGCAAACCGGAGCGGCCGGCGGTGAGTGCGGCGGCGCAGGCTTGATTCGGTTGTAAAAGGCATGGCGGCCATTCGGCCGCCATCGCGAGCAGGCTCGCTCCTACAGTGGATTTGTGTACGACACCGATCACGTGTAGGAGTAAGCCTGCTCACGATGAGGCCAGATGGAGCAACAAATTCTCAGGTTTTGCGAGCGACCAAGGTGAAGCACAACGGCATCTGCGCCTCGCAATTCAGATACTGGTCATACACCTCCTCCCGATTCGAGTGCGCATACTCCTTGAAATGCGCGATGTTCAGCCCGGCCGCGATGGCGCCGCTGAAGATCGCGCCGAGGGTGTGCACGAACCAGTATGACTTGGCAGCCTGCTGTTCGACCTTGCCGACGTAGACGATCGGTTCTTCCTGCACGAATGGCTCGGCGCGAAAGTAGGAGCTGGCGAGGCGGTACGGGTCTTCGGCGTCGGGGTCGACCATTTCCAGAAACGGATGGGTTTCGTAGATCACCAGTTTGCCGCCCGGCTTCAGGGTCAACGCCACGTGGCGAAAGAACTCGCCGATGTCGGGCATCCAGTTCAGCACGCCGATGGTGATCAGCGCCACGTCGAAGCGGCTGTGCAGCGCAGCCGGCAGGTGATGGATATCGCTTTCGATGAATTCGGCGTTGTACGGCGAGCGCTGGTTCAACTCACGGGCCTGTTCGAGAAACGCCTCCGATTGATCGACGCCGACCACACTGCGCGCGCCGAGGGCAAACAGCGACAGGCTTTCGCGGCCGTTGTTGCAACCGAGTTGAATCAGCGCTTTGCCATCGACGCCGACCTGTTCCAGCACGCCACGCAAGGTGTCGTCGAGGCAAGAAAAATCAGCCTTTGACACCTCGTTCAACAGCGCTTGCCATTCCGCCGACTCACGGTGATGACGAGCAGAATCGTTCCACGCCTGTCGATTGCTGTCGATGGCGGTTTTATTGTTGGGCACTTCCATGGCGCACTCCGGGCGATGCTCGTGATTGAGCGGACCCGAGTCTAGAACAGCCCGATCAATACGGTTGTTGCGACTTTGTAAGCCACACCGCCGCTCCACTGTGGGAGCGAGCTTGCTCGCGAAGGCGTCGGCCCAGCCAACATCTTCATTGCCTGAACCACCGCTTTCGCGAGCAAGCCCGCTCCCACAGGGGGTAATGCGGCGGCTTCGTAGAGATTTTTGCGACCGGGCCTCATCGCTGCAAAAAGCTCCCACAAGATTTCAGATAGAACGCAAGATTTGCACACGTCACAAAACCTGTGGGAGCGGGCTTGCTCGCGAAGACGTCGGTCCGGCCAACATCTTCATCGACTGACACGACCTCTTCGCGAGCAAGCCCGCTCCCACACTTTTGGCGTGGTCACATCTGGTTCAGGCGTTCGCGCAGGAATTCGACCAGCGCCTGCACCGGGCGCGAAGCCTGGCGGTGCTGCGGATACACCGCCGACAGGGTCAGCGGTTCGGGGCGGTAGTCGTCGAGCACTGGCATCAGCCGCCCGTCCTTCAGCGCCGCGCCGACGATGAACGTCGGCAGATAAGTAATCCCCATCCCCTGCACCGCCGCGTCCCTCAGCAGCTCGCCATTGTTCACCCGCATGCGTCCGGTGACATTGACCAGCAGCGGCTTGCCCTGCCCCGCGTTGAAGCGCCATTGCACCGAACGACCGTGGCCGTACGGCAGGCAGTCGTGGCTGTGCAGGTCTTCGGGATTGAGCGGCGTGCCGCGTTCGGCCAGATATGCCGGGCTGGCGCAGTACACCCGTTCGATGGCGGCGATGCGCCGCGCAATCAACGTCGAGTCTTCCAGCACACCAATGCGCAGCGCCAGGTCATAACCTTCGCCAAGCAGGTCCACCGGGCGGTCGCTCAAATCCACCTCCACGGTGACATCGCGATAGCGCTGCAGGAACAGCGGCAGCAGACACCCCAGATGCGCGACGGCAAACGACAGCGGCGCACTGACGCGAATGGTCCCGCGCGGCTCGGCGGTCTGCCCGGCGATGCCCTGCTCGACCTGTTCCACTTCGCCCAGCAGACGCAGCGCCGATTCGTAGTAGCTCTGACCCAGTGGCGTGACGTCGAGGCGTCGGGTGGAACGGTTCAACAGCCGCACACCGAGGCGCTCTTCGAGCTGCATCAAACGGCGGCTGACGAACTGCTTGGACAGGCCCAACTGATCGGCCGCGGCGGTGAAGCTGCCGGAGTCCATGACCTGGCAAAAAATACGCATGTCTTCGAACGGGTTCATTGTCACTCTCTGGTAGACAGTCAAACGCTTTATAGCCGCTTTTTCACTTTTCGACAGCTCATTAATCTGTGCTCACGGTTTGAAAACAGCCCGACACAACACCAATAACTTTCGAAAATGGAATTGAGCATGAACATCAAAAAAACCCTGACCGCATCCTTCCTCGCCCTGTCCATCGGCAACGCGTTCGCCGCTGGCAGCCCGGGTGTCGAACACAACACCCAGGCGTTCCTCGAAGCCCTCGCCGCCGGCGGCGGCAAACCGCTGGAGCAACTCAGCCCGAAGGATGCCCGTGCAGTGCTGACCGGCGCTCAGGCCTCGGTAAAGGTTGACCTGTCCGGAGTTGAAGTCAGTGACAAGGCAATCAAGGTCGATGGCCAGACGATTAACCTCAAAGTGGTGCGGCCGGCCAAGGTCAAAGGTGAATTGCCGGTGTTCATGTTCTTCCACGGCGGCGGTTGGGTGTTGGGCGATTACCTGACGCACCAGCGCCTGATTCGCGATCTGGTGGTCGGCTCTGGAGCGGTCGCAGTCTACGTCGATTACACGCCGTCGCCGGAAGCGCAGTACCCGACAGCGATCAACCAGGCCTATGCGGCGACCAAATGGGTGGCTGAGCATGGCAAGGACATTGGCGTCGACGGCAAGCGTCTGGCGGTGGCCGGCAACAGCGTCGGCGGCAACATGGCGGCGGTCGTGGCGCTGATGGCCAAGGAACAGCAAACCCCGGCCCTGCGCTTCCAGCTGCTGATGTGGCCGGTGACCAACGCACAGTTCGACGACGGCTCGTACCAGCAATTCGCCGAGGGCCACTTCCTCACCAAGGGCATGATGCAATGGTTCTGGGACAACTACACCACCAACCCGGCCGAGCGCGCACAGATCCACGCCTCGCCACTGAACGCCAGCAGCGAACAGCTCAAGGGCCTGCCCGCCGCGCTGGTGCAGACCGCCGAGTTCGACGTGTTGCGTGATGAAGGCGAAGGCTATGCGCGGCATCTGGATGCGGCCGGTGTGCCGGTGACGTCGGTGCGTTACAACGGGATGATTCATGACTTTGGCCTGCTCAATCCGCTGAGTCAGATTCCCGAAGTGAAAGCGGCCGTGCGCCAGGCCGCGGCTGAGCTGAAAACACATCTGAACTGAGCCCCCCTCACTCGCCACACCTGACGGTGTGGCGAGTTTTTTGATTGCAAGAACCCTTGTGGTGAGGGGATTCATCCCCGATGGGTTGCGAAGCGACCCCGCCGCTAACCAGAAAGGCAGGGGACTGCTGCGCAGTCCATCGGGGATGAATCCCCTCACCACAAAAGCCTCTTCTACACCAACGTTCATGCAGTTCCGGAGATCGCCATGTCCATCCTCCTCACTCACCCATTGTCCTGGAGCGCCGCCCTGCTGCTGCTCGATGCGCTGCTCTGGCACCTCGCGCCGTTTCAGCATCGGGCACCGAGAGTCGGCATTCGCCTGGCGCTGTTTCTGGCGTTCAGCGCATTGATCATCAACGCCGAGATCAGCCCGTTGCAGGCGCCGCTGTTCGCCGATGACCGGGTGATGCAACTGGGCGCAACGGCGTTGGGGATTGTCTGGTGGCTGTACGCTGCGCGGGTGCTCACCGAGGTGATCGGTCTGGCACTGATGCGGCGCATCGGCCACAGCGGTCGGCTGTTGCAAGACGTGATCGGTGCGCTGGTGTTTCTGGCGGCGATCGTCGCGGCCGCCGGCTATGTGCTGGAACTGCCGGTCAAAGGTTTGCTGGCGACTTCCGGGGTAGTGGCGATCGTCGTCGGTCTGGCGTTGCAAAGCACCTTGAGCGACGTGTTCTCGGGAATCGTGCTCAACACCACCAAGCCGTATCAGGTCGACGATTTCGTGGTGATCGACGGTGTCGAGGGCAAGGTCATCGACATCGACTGGCGCGCCACGCATCTGTTGACCAGCAGCGGCACGCTGGCCGTGGTGCCGAACTCGGTGGCGGCCAAGGCGAAGATCGTCAATCTCAGTCGCCCGACCAACCTGCACGGGGTGTCGATCAGCATCAAGGTGCCGAATCACATTCGCCCGCGGCGGGTGCTCGACGCCCTCGACCGCACGCTGCAGGGCAGCAGCAGTCTGCTGCTCAATCCGCCGCCCAAAGCCGTGTTGAAAGAGGCCGGCGAGGAGATGTCGGAGTACGTCGCCAGCGGCTTCATCAGTGAACTGAGCAAGAAAGGCGAAGTGCGCAATCAACTGTTCGACCTCGCCCATCGGCATCTCGAAGCTGCAGGTATTTCCCGGCATCCCGATGGCGTGATCGAGCCCTCGACCCGCGCCCGGGCGTTGCTCGATGAAGTGAAAGTTTTCCGCTCGCTGAGCCATGAGGAACGTGATCGCCTCGCCGAATCGATGGTCGCGCAGCAATACGCGGCCGGTCAGGTGGTGCTGGGGCTGGATGAAGTGCCCGACAGTCTGTTTGTCATCGCCACTGGTGTGGTCAGTGCAACCGTGCCCGACGGCAACGGCCAGACCGAGGCCGGACGCATGGGGCCGAGCGAGGTCATGGGCGAACAGAGCATCCTCGCCGATACCCCGTCGCAAGCCACGTTCACCGCGCTGACGTCGAGCATCATCTATCGCCTCGACAAAGCGCTGACCCGCCAATGCATGGAGCAGCGCAGCGAAGTCGGCCAGGCGCTGAACAAATTGCAGGCGGTGCGACAGCAGAACAGCCGGCTGGCGTTGATGGCCAAACCGGTGGCGGTGCGCAAGGGTGGTTTTTTAGGTTGGCTGCAAAAGCGCTGATGCGAGAGCAAGATCAAGAGCCCCCCTCACCCCAACCCTCTCCCCCAAGGGGGCGAGGGGGAAAGGGAGCCGATCTCCGTGTACTTCAATTTCGGAGATCGGCTCGGTATTGCAGGTCGGCGTATCGCGAACAAACCCCTCGGTCAGTCCCCTCTCCCTCTGGGAGAGGGCTAGGGTGAGGGGCTTCAGGCATCACTTGGCCGTGAACTTGGTGTAGCTGTTGATCAGGTTGCGGTAGTTCGGCAGGCGTTCGGACAGCAGATGCGCCAGGCCTTCCATGTCGTTGCGCCAGTCACCTTGCAGCTCGCACGCCACCGAGAACCAGTTCAGCAGGTGTGCACCGGCGGCCGACATGCGCGCCCACGCGGCTTGTTGCACGGTGGTGTTGAAGGTGCCGGAAGAATCGGTGACCACGAACACTTCGAAACCTTCAGCAATGGCCGACAGGGTCGGGAATGCTACGCAGACGTCCGTCACCACACCGGCGATGATCAGTTGCTTGCGGCCGGTGGCCTTGATCGCTTTGACGAAGTCTTCGTTGTCCCAGGCATTGATCTGGCCAGGGCGCTGAATGAACGGTGCATCGGGGAATTGCTCGCGCAACTCAGGCACGATCGGGCCGTTCGGGCCGGCATCGAAACTGGTGGTGAGGATGGTCGGCAGCTTGAAGAACTTGGCGATGTCGCCCAGTGCCAGCACGTTGTTCTTGAACTCGTTGGGGGTGAAATCCTGTACCAGCGAGATCAGACCGGTCTGGTGGTCGACCAGCAGCACGACCGCATCATCTTTGTTCAGACGCTTGTAGGGAACGCTCATGGGAAACTCCTCGGTGGATGGTTGTTGCGTGAGGCGCCGACCGGATGGCCGGCGCTTTTTTGTAGTGATCAGAAAGCGAAGCAAGAACAGCCGAACGCGCCCCAGAAACCGGCGAAGTCGCTGACCGGTGCGTTCGACAGTCGGGCTTTTTCATGGCTGTGCGAGTGCACTGCGCAAGCACCGACGCACTGGTGCACTTGCGCCTGCAAAGGCGAGTTCGGGCGCCAGTGGCCCGGCACCTTGACCACCGGCGACCAGTCCGGCAGCACGGGGATCGAGCGTGGGCCGAGGTCTTCGAAGTCGCCGGCGGCGTAGACGATCTTGCCGCCGACCACGGTCAGCACCGACTCGATCCACTTGATCGCTTCTTCCTCGACGTGGAAGAAGTCCGCGCTCAGCGCCGCCAGATCCGCCAGTTGCCCGACCTTGATCTGGCCCTTCTTGCCCTGCTCCGACGAGAACCAGGCGCTGCCGTGGGTGAACAGTTCCAGTGCGGTAGTGCGTGGCAGACCTTCTTCGTACAAGGCCAGACCGCCGACGGTGCGACCGCTGACCATCCAGTACAGAGATGTCCACGGGTTGTAGCTGGAAACCCGGGTGGCATCGGTGCCGGCGCCGACCGGTATGCCTTCGGCGAGCATGCGTTTGATCGGCGGCGTGGCTTCGGCGGCTTTCGCGCCGTAACGGTCAACGAAGTATTCGCCCTGGAACGCCATGCGATCCTGAATCGCGATGCCGCCACCCAGCGCCCGCACCCGCTCGATGTTCTGCGGGGTGATGGTTTCCGCGTGGTCGAAGAACCACGGCAGACCGTTGAACGGAATGTCACGATTGACCTTCTCGAACACGTCGAGCATGCGGCTGATTGATTCGTTGTACGTGGCGTGCAAGCGGAACGGCCAGCGCTGCTCGACCAGATGGCGCACCACCGGTTCCAGCTCCTGTTCCATGGTCTGCGGTAGGTCCGGACGCGGTTCGAGGAAGTCTTCGAAGTCGGCCGCGGAGAACACCAGCATCTCGCCGGCGCCGTTGTGCCGCAGGTAATCGTCGCCCTGGTGCAACTTGACGCTGCCGGTCCAGTTCTGGAAATCGGTCAGCTCTTCTTTGGGCTTCTGGGTGAACAGGTTGTAGGCGATGCGCACGGTCAACTGATCATCCTTGGCCAGTTGCTCAATCACCTGATAGTCATCTGGATAGTTCTGGAAACCACCGCCGGCATCGATCGCGCTGGTCAGGCCGAGGCGATTGAGTTCGCGCATGAACTGCCGGGTCGAGTTGACCTGATATTCCAGCGGCAGCTTCGGCCCCTTGGCCAGCGTCGAGTACAGAATCATCGCGTTGGGTTTTGCCACCAGCATCCCGGTCGGATTGCCATTGGCATCGCGGACGATCTCGCCACCCGGTGGGTTCGGCGTGTCGCGGGTGTAACCGGCAACCCGCAGTGCGGCACGGTTGAGCAGCGCGCGGTCGTACAGGTGCAGAACGAATACCGGGGTGTCCGGTGCCGCCTGGTTGAGTTCTTCGAGGGTCGGCATGCGTTTTTCGGCGAACTGGAATTCGTTCCAGCCACCCACCACGCGCACCCATTGCGGGGTCGGCGTACGGTCGGCCTGCTCCTTGAGCATGCGCAGCGCATCGGCCAGCGACGGCACGCCTTCCCAACGCAGTTCGAGGTTGTAGTTGAGGCCGCCACGGATCAGGTGCAGGTGCGAGTCGTTGAGACCGGGGATCACGCAGCGCCCGTGCATGTCGATCACTTGCGTGGCCGAACCACGCAGGGCCATGGCCTGGGTGTCGTTGCCAACGACGACAAAGCGGCCGTCCTTGATCGCCACGGCACTGGCCAGCGGCTTGCTGCGGTCTACGGTATGAAATTGGCCATTGAACAGAATCAGATCGGCGTTCATCGCAGTTCCTTTCGAGTAGATGAATGGGTGTCAGCGTGACGGCTGTTTCGCCGGCTCGACGTGAGCATGGGCCTGACCGGCTTCCAGCCACGGCGCGAACAACCGGGTCACGCGGGGCATGAACACGTACACCACCGACAGGACGATGGTCAGGGTGATCAGGAACGTGGCGACCACGTAGTTGGAAAGCAGCGGATGCAGCTTGAGCAGCGGCCCCCAGATCAGCGGCACCAGCAGCGTGTGCGGCAGAATCACCAGCAGGGTGATCACCGCTTGCTTCCAGCGCGGCGGCGGCTTCGCGGCATCGGCCAGCGGCGCGAACCAGAATTCGTTGACCGGCGCGACTTCGGTCTGGTCGCCATCAGCGAGCATCGGCGCCGCCTCATCCACCAGCGCCTGGCGCTGCGGCGACTCCAGCCACAGCTGCATGGCCTCGGTGGAGGAAAAGCGCAGGACGCAGGTGTAGGTGTCGAGACCGGCCAGTTTGCCGCGCACCACGTCGACCCCGAGGTGACCGTCGCGCTGCCCGGCGACCCGGACGATGTTGCGCAACCATGCTTCGTAAGGCTGTTCAAACCCGGCCTTGACCCGGTGCTTGACGATCAGGGTCACGGTTTCACCGACCCCCGGTGCTTTTGGACTCAGGGCTTCAGGCATAACGCAGCACTCCGGGCAGACGAACATTGAGCGCCAGGCGTCCCGGCCCGGCGATAAACACAGTGGCGAACAGGATCAACAGCAACCAGCCGAATTGCCCCTCGGCCACACTCCATTGCGGATGCACGACCAGCAGCGCCACCAGCAGAACAAAAAGAATAGGCAAGCAGGCCAATCGCGCCAGCACCCCGGCGACGATCAGTAGCGGACAGAGGACTTCAGCGAAAATCGCCAGGCAGAGTGTGAGGTGCGCGCCGAGGTGGAACGGGTCTTCGATCTGCTGCAATTGCGCGTTGAAGTCCAGCAGCTTGGGCAAACCGTGGACCCACAGCAGGAACAGCCCGCCGCTGACCCGCAGAAACAGCAGACCGACATCCTGTGCCTGTTCATCGTGTTGTGATGCGCTCATGACCCTACCCTTTAATCCTTATCGGGTTGAATCATGCTCGGTGCGGGCGAGGGAAAATTGAATGGATGTGCTCTCTTTCAGGCGAGTCGGATTCCTGTGCGAGCGAGCCTGGTGCGGGCGGCGATCCGACAGTGGCGTCCGGTCAGCCAGCATCATTGTTGAATGACACACCGCTTTCGCGAGCAAGCCCGCTTCCACAGGGAAATTTGGCGCGTCAGGAATGCGGGATATCCAGCGGCGCCGCCATGAACTGGCTGATCCGCGAACGCAGCCAGCGCTCGGCCGGGTCGTTATCGTGCACCCCGCTCCAGGCCATCGACAGCTGTGCGGCGTCGATCGGGAACGGTGGATCTTCAGCGCGCAGGTTGCAGCCTTCGACAAGTGCGCAGGCGGCGTAATCAGGGACGGTAGCAATCATTTCAGTGCCGGCGAGCAACGCGCGCAAACCGCTGAACTGCGGCACACCGAGCACCACGCGCCGCCGCCGGCCAACCTTGGCCAGGTCCAGGTCAATGTTGCCGCTCAGGTCGCCGGAGAACGACACCATTGCGTGCGGGCGCTCGCAGTATTCGTCCAGCGTCAGCGGCCCCGGGCGATCATCGCCGCGTAGCACTTTGCAGGGAATGTCGCGCAGTTTCTTGCGCTTGGCGTTGGCCGGCAGATCGGTGGTGTAACTGACGCCGACCGAGATTTCCCCGGACGCCAGCAGCGCCGGCATCAACAGATAATTGGCACGGCGCACCACCACGACAATCCCCGGTGCTTCCTGCTGAAGCTGTCGCAGCAGCGGCGGAAACAGACCGAACTCGGCGTCGTCCGACAGGCCGATGCGGAACACGTCGCAACTGCTCGCCGGGTCGAACTCCTTGGCCCGGCTGACCGCGCCGGAGATCACATCCATCGCCGGTTGCAGCTCCTGCAGAATCGCCAGCGCGCGGGCGGTCGGCTCCATGCTGCGACCGTTGCGCAGCAGCAACGGATCATCGAACAGGTCGCGCAAACGACCCAGCGCCGCACTGACCGCCGGTTGGCCCATGAACAGTTTTTCAGCGACGCGGGTCAGGTTCTTTTCGAACATCAGCGCTTCGAAAATCACCAACAGGTTCATGTCGACGCGACGCAGATCGTTACGGTTCATGGGCTCGTGTTCCTTGCTTGAGAAGTCGTGTTCAGTCAGGTGCGATAGCGCCGTACTTTACTCGATCAACGGTACGTTGGCCGCGCGTTTGTATGGGCCGTATTCCACCGGTATCCATTGGAAGTGTTTGTCGAGGGCAGCGACTTGCAGCGATGTGCTGAGTTCAACGTTTTGCGGCGCAATTAACAACGTTTAACTCGTCAGTCTTCCGGCCCCGTCCAACAATGAAACCCTCTGCGAAACATTGTTTTTTTGACCAGAGGGAAACGTGCCGAGCGTGCGTTGCCCCCCGACACGGACATTGGCCATGGCTCACTTACAACAAACAGTCGCCCTCGCCCCCTCCAGCGAATCTTGCACACCGCGCATCGGCGGCCTCAGTCCGCAACGCGAACGGCGGGCCAAACAGTTGATCCTCGATCGCCTGGGTGAAAGCCTGGAAGTCACCGAACTGGCAGAGGCCTGTTCGTTGTCACGCAGTCATTTTTCCCGGGCGTTCAAATGCAGTACCGGACTCTCGCCACAGGACTGGATCCGCACCCAGCGCATCGCTCGCGCCAAGCAGTTGATCCGGCTCACCCACTTGAGCCTGACGCAGATCAGCCTGGAATGTGGCTTCTGTGATCAGGCGCACTTCTGCCATATCTTCACCCGCAGCGAAGGGATCAGCCCTTTCGCCTGGCGGTGTCGTGAGGTGCCGGGCATGAAGCCCGAAAGACCGCAACCAGCGGCCGCGCCTGTCGGCATACGCCTGGCGGTCTAGACGCTGCCGCGCGCCAAGCTCATTTCCCTGCGCTTCATTGCTGCCTCAAACGCTGCGCCACTTGCGCCACCCGCTCGCCCAGGTGTGCCGCCGTACGCCGATCTTCGAGCGGCGGCGCCTGCTCGGGGGGCTGTTCGACATTGGATTGGGACATGGCCCCGAGCGCGCTGCCCAGACGATTCAACTGTCCATCGAAGCAGCCCGCCACCGAGCGCGCCGGGAGCAGGTCGAGCCCCACCCAGATCATCGAATGCTGCGCGGCGAACACCGCCATTTGCAGCAATGTATTGAGCTTGTCGCCGCACAGGCTTCCGGAATTGGTGAACCCGGCGGCAACCTTGTTGCGCCATGGTTTTGCCAGATAGAACGCCGCGCTGGCCTCCATGAAATGCTTGAAGCCCGCCGACGCGCTGCCCATGTAAGTCGGCGCACCGAAAATGATCGCGTCGGCGCGGTGCAACTCATCCCAATAGAACTCGACTTCTTCTACCGCCACCAACCGACAGGTACTGCCCAAGTGCCGTTCGACGCCCTGCGCCACGGCTTCTGCCATGACGCGAGTGTGGCCATAGCCGCTGTGATAGACCACCACCACGTTGCTCATTGCGCCGTCCTCCGCTCGGGTGCACTCCATTGCAGCCATCAGGTCCTGGCCTGAGGCCAGGCTTGATTCAGCGGATTTTTGGGGTTGAAGCGAACACAGACGAGTTAATCGTTGTTAATTGTCCGCGAGACAAAGCGCTGGTCTGAACATTGCAGCGGGCAAAAATGCCGATCGCAGCATCACTTTCGAGCATTGCCGGCAATCTGCACGTTGCACTGACGCCAGAACCTGCGGAATATGTCCGCAAAACTGCGGATTAGAAGGCTTGCGTGCCGCTGACGCTGATCCGCGCTGCCCTTCACGGAGGCTTCACACGCCGTGGGCAGGATTATAAAAATTTCGCAGGAGTGAGCTGTTGAGTCTTCCCCCGAATCAGGCCCTCGGTTTCGGCCCCTATCGGATTCAGCCCGGCAAACGGCTGCTGCTTGAAGGCGAGCAGCCGTTACGCCTGGGCCGACGTGCCATGGATATTCTGCTGATCCTGCTGGCGCATGCCGGCGATGTCGTGAGCAAGCAGCAACTGATTGCCGGCGTGTGGCCGGACAGCGTCGTCGAAGACATCAATCTGCGGGTGCACATGGCGGCGTTGCGCAAAGCCCTGGGCGATGGTCAGGGCGGGCAGAGATACATCGTCACGGTGGCGCAGCGCGGCTACAGCTTTGTCGCACCGATCAGGCTGCAATCGATCGAACAGCACACCTGCGCAGAGACCGGCACCCGGCATAACCTGCCACTGCGCCGCACGCGAATGATCGGCCGCCAGCCGCTGGTCGACAGCCTGATCAGGCAGTTGCCGCGCCAGCGCTGCATCACGCTGGTCGGCCCCGGCGGCATCGGCAAAACCACCGTGGCCCTGCGCGTTGCCGAGCAGATGATCGGCCACTATCGGGACGGTATCCGGCTGCTGGATCTTTCGCCGATCAACGACGCACGAATGATCTGCTCGCACCTGGCGGCCCTGCTGGATGTGGTGCCGCATGACAACGATCCGCTGACCCACCTCGTCAATGCGCTGCGCGAGCGCCAGATGCTGCTGGTAATCGACAATTGCGAACACCTGATCGACGCCATGGCACTGCTCAGCGAGAGCATTTTGCGCGGTGCGCCGCAGGTTCACATTCTGGCCACCAGCCGCGAGAGCCTGCGTGCCGAAGGCGAGTATGTGCAACGTCTCGAATCCCTCGATTACCCGCCGCCGATTGCCGTGCTTGATCGTGCGCAGGCGTTGAGTTTTTCGGCACTGCAACTGTTTGCCGAACGCGCCCTGGCCGCGCACGAGGGCTTTGAATTGAGCGACGCCGAGTTGCCCGATGCGCTTGAAATCTGTCGGCGTCTGGACGGCATTCCGCTGGCGCTGGAGCTGGCGGCGGCGCAGGTTGGAGAACTCGGCCTGCAGGGTTTGCTCAGCCAGCTGCAAGGGCGTCTGCCGGTATCGGCTGCCGGCAATCAGAGCAGCGTGGAGCGCCACCAGACGCTGCGTGCCACGCTGGACTGGAGCTTCAACCTGCTCACCGATTGCGAACAGACCTGCCTGCGCCGGCTCGGTGTGTTTCGGGGTGGCTTCACGCTGGAGTCCGCCGCTGCGGTGATCGGTGGACAGCAGATCCAGCCCGGCGAGGTGTTCGGTTCGATCACCCAACTGGTCGCCAAATCGTTGCTCAACGTCGAAGTCGGTGACGAGGAAGTGTTCTATCGGTTGCTCGACACCACGCGCAGGTATGCCCTGGAAAAACTCGAGCAAGGCGCCGAACTCGCCGAAACCCGCGAACGCCACGCTGAACGTTGTCTGGCGCTGATGTATCAGGCGCAGACCGATTGGGAAACGACCTCAACCGCCCTGTGGATCGAACGCTACGCACGCGGTCTGGAAGACCTGCGCGCGGCGCTCGACTGGAGCCTGAACGGTGCAGGCCCCAATGATGTGGGGATTTATCTGGCCGCGACCTCGGCGCCCCTGTGGCAAGAGTTGTCGCTGCTCAAGGAATACGGCGGTTACGTGCGTCAGGCGCTGGCCCTGCTGGAAAACGCTGCCGAACCTTGCCCTCGGGTGAAGATCGCGCTGAAACTGGCGCTCGGCAGCGCCTGCTACCACACCTGGGGTGGCACCCCGGAAACCATCGCCGCATTCGTCGATGCCCATGCGCTGGCGCAAGAGTACGACGACGTGGCTGGCCAACTGCGTGCGGTGTCCGGGCACATGGCGGTCAACCTCAGCTGTGGCCACTATCGGTCGGCGCTGGAACAGAGCGAACAGTTCGATCGACTCGGCCTGCACGGCGACCCGCAGTTGTCGCTGAGTACACATCGCCTGCGGGTGTTGGCGCTGCATTACGCCGGCGACCAGCAGCAGGCACGCCTGCATGCCGAGCAAGTGATTCAGCGCATGGCGCAAAACGGCAACCCCAACCGCTTCACCCATGGCTTCGGCGTGCAGTACGACCAGAGCGTCGCCTCGCTGACGGTGCTGGCCCGGGTGTTGTGGCTGCAAGGTTTCCCTGAACAGGCCTGGCGTACGGCCAGGCAGGCACTGGACATCGCCGTGCAAATCAACCACGGCACCTCGATCTGCTACACCCTGGCGCTGGCCAGTTGCCTGATTGCTCATTACAACGGTGACCCGCAAAACGCCCGTGCTTTGCTGCAGCTGTTGCTGGAGCAGGCGCAGAAGCATTCCGTATTGCTGTTCTATCGCTGGGCACGGCAATACGCGCAGGTCCTCGACGCCGATGCCGCCGTGCCGATAGCGACCGATGACAGCGGTCTGATCAGAGAAATCATGGTGACCCTGGACAGCCGCTTTGTTGATGATGCGTTGCTTGAGCGGGCACACAGCGGAGCGGCAGGCTGGAGCACGGCGGAGATTCTGCGGGCTCGGGCCGATCGGATGTTGATTGAAGATTCGGCTTGCCCCGACAGCAACACCCGGCAAGCCGAAAAGGTCTTGCTCCAGGCACTGTCGATCGCGCAAACCCAGGGCGCGCTGGCCTGGGAACTGCGCAGCGCCACTTCGCTGGCGCAGTTGTGGCAACGGCAGAACCGCTACCGCGAAGCACTGGAGTTATTGAACCCGATCTATCAACGCTTCACCGAGGGCTACGCCACCCCGGACCTGCGCAAGGTGCGCTGGTTACTCGACGAGTTGGGCCGCCAACTGCGAGCCTGACACCCAACGACTGCGGCTGACGAAGCGCGCATGCCGACGCTCGTACTCGTTGGATTCACCGCTGCGTTCCAGTTGTTCGCGGGCGTATCGACGAGTGGTGTTGAGCATGCGATAGCGCAACCCGGCACTGCCCCGCTCCACCGCCAGCAAAGACTTCTGCGCCAACCGATCAATCATCAGGGCCAACGTCGACGGAAGTAATTGCGCGCAACTGATGACGCCCATCGCCGCATCAATGGCAAACGCCGTTTTGAAGACCGACAGGCGTTGCAGCACCCGCTGTTCCTGCTCACTCAGGTGGTGATAGCTCCAGTCCAGCGCGGCTTTCAGGGTTTGATGGCGTGGCACGGCAGTACGCCGACCATGGCTGAGCAGCTGTAAACAATTGTCGAGTTGAGACTGCAAGCCGACCAACGCCAGCGCATCAATGTGCGCCGCCGCCAGTTCAATCGCCAGTGGCAGCCCATCGAGCCGCCGACAGATGTCGCGCACAGCATTGAGATCCTGTTCACGCAGGGTAAAACCCTGCTGCCGGGCTCGGGCACGACTGACAAACAATTGCACGGCCGAATAGCTCATGGTCTCTTCGACACTGCCCAACGCTGAGGACTTGGGAATGGCCAGTGGCGGCAGGGTTTGCACGGTCTCCAGACTGGCCTGCAATGCTTCGCGACTGGTCGCAAGAATCGACAACCGTGGCGCGGCCTCCAGTAAACGTTCAACCAGAGCCTTGCAGGCTTCACGCAGATGCTCGCAGTTATCCAGCACCAGCAAGCTGTGACGCGCTGCCAGCGTGACGAGATCGGTTTCGAGGGTGTGCAACAGATAATCGAGCAGTGGCGTAGCGTCGTTGACTACCGCCAGGTCCACCAGCCAGACCCCGTCGCGAAAATGCTGTAACAGCAACTCTGCAGCACGCAACGCCACCGTGGTTTTGCCGACACCCGCAGGCCCCGTCACGGTCATCAATCGGCACAGTGGCAATTGCCGCACCATCGAGCCCACCACTGAATCGCGACCGGTCACCGGCGTCAGCCGCACAGGCAGGTTGTGTTGTGGCGCTTGCAGGTGTTCCAGGGCCACGTGCTCGAAATTGTCGCCGTGCACCGGAGCAACGAAGCTGTAGCCACATTGCGGCACATTGACGATGTAGCGCTGGCCGTTCTCACCGTCACCGAGCGCCCGGCGCAGGGCGGCAATGTGGACGCGAAGATTGATCTCTTCGACCACCGAAGTGGGCCAGACCCGTGCAATCAACTCTTCCTTTCTGACCACTCGGCCTGCACGCTCGACCAGCACCTGCAGAATATCCAGCGCACGCCCGCCCATGCGCAGTTGCCGATCCCCGTCGAGGATCAGCCGTTGGCGCAAATGAAAGGCGTAAGGGCCGAAATACAGGACTGACGCCGAGTGCAAATCGTTGAGGCTGTTCATGCCAACTATCTTGGCAGCCTGCGATGACGGCACAACCTTCACACAGGGCGCAGCACGGACATCCGGGTGCGCACAACGGACAGAACCGCTCTAGCTGAACTGTTCGCGGTATTGCACAGGGGTAAGGCCAAGTTTTTCCGCGAACAACAGACGCATGTGCCGAACACTGCCAAAACCACTCTTGTAGGCCACGGTTTTCAAAGGCAGGTCAGTGGTTTCCAAAAGATTTCGTGCGCAGTCGATACGCGCACTTTGCAGGAACTCCATCGGCGTCATATTGATGTCGCGGACAAACGTCCGCGCGAAGTGCCGTGCACTCATGTTGGCCAATCCAGCCATGCGCTCGACAGTGAACGCTTCGTCGAGATGGTCCAGGACGTAATTCTGTACTCGGGTGATCGGTGTTTCCTGAGGCGCCACCGCCGCCATCAAGGGGCTGAACTGCGCCTGTCCGCCTTGACGTTTCATCACCACCAGCAGCACTTTGGCGACGTCCTGGGCCAACTTCTTGCCGTGATCCTGCGCCACCAGCGCCAGCGCCAGGTCGATGCCGGCCGTGACCCCGCCAGAGGTGATCAGATTGCGATCCTCAATGAAAATCTGGTCGGTGGCGACGCTCGCCTTTGGAAATGCCTTGATCAGGCGCTCGGTGTAATTCCAGTGAGTGGTCACCCGATAGCCATCGAGCAACCCGGCATGGCCGAGTACGAAGGCGCCGGTGCAGATCGAACCATACCGCTCGGCACAGGGCACCGCCGCTTTCAGCCAGGCCAGCAACGCCGGGTGTTTTTCGTTGTAGGCCCCCGGCCCTCCTGGCACCAGCAGCAAGTCGTAGCGCTCAAGGGCTTGTTCGATATGCCGGTCGGTGTGGACCAGCACACCGTTGGACGCACACAACGGCCCGCGCTCGGTGCCAAGGGTCGTCAGCTGATAGTGCGACTCCGGTTTCAAATAGCGATTGGCCACCGAAAACACTTCCAGCGGCCCGGCCATGTCGAGCAGCAGAAAGTCGGGGAACAACACCATGGCCACGGTTTTCATGGGGTACACATCACTGATAATGAAAAATGGACGGACAAGACTGGCTGAGCATTATGGCCAACTGCGACACAATCGTCGGAAAAAAATACGTGATCAAGCGCACACAACTGTCAACCAGAAAGGGACAGTATTTCAATTTCCATCTACTTATTACCCCGAAGAGTAAACAGTAACCTTCTCCTCACTCGGACGAATTCACGTCCCCCCAGGAGATTTCATCATGCTGACTCTTCGCAAAGCCTCCGATCGTGGCCTCGCCAATCATGGCTGGTTGAAGTCGTTCCACACCTTTTCCTTTGCCAGCTACCGCGACCCGCGTGAACAGGGTTTTTCCGACCTGCTGGTGATCAACGATGACCGCGTTGCCGCCGGCAAAGGTTTCGGCCAGCACCCGCATCGCGACATGGAGATCTTTTCCTACGTGCTCGAAGGTGCGCTGGAACATAAAGACACGTTGGGCACCGGCTCGGTGATCCGCCCTGGCGACGTACAACTGATGAGCGCCGGCAGCGGCGTGGCGCACAGCGAGTTCAACCATTCGGCCACCAAGCCCGTGCACTTTTTGCAAATCTGGATTGTGCCGGAGATCAGCGGCGCCAAACCGCGCTATCAACAGGAGCACTTCAGTGCGCAAAAAAAACGTGGTCGCCTGCAACTGATCATCTCGCCGGACGGCAGCGATGGTTCGCTGACAGTACGCCAGGATGCTCGGGTTTACGCCGGGTTGTTCGACGGCAAGGAAAGCGCCACCCTGAAACTGTCGGCCAACCGTTACGCCTACGTACATGTGGCTCGCGGCAGTGTTGAACTCAATGGCCAGTTGCTGCAGGAAGGTGATGGCGTGCGGGTTCGTGAGGAACAGGCGTTGACCCTGAGCAATGGCGTGGATGCCGAAGTCCTGGTGTTTGACCTGCGTCCGCAAGAGCTGCCGCAAATGCCATGAGGCATGGGTTTTCAAAGCCAACAAAAACGGCCTTCGATTGAAGGCCGTTTTTTTATTTTGGCAACACCGATGATGGCAACTCGGCAGGCTTGGCAGCACCGACATCTTTGCCCGCCTGAACCGCCGCCAAGGTTGTTTGTATCGCTGCATACAGGTTGGCCTGACTGGCGAAATAGCCACCCACGACAATGCTGACCACACCAAACAGATGCACAGCCGTTGCCATCCAGACGTTGGCATTGACGGTACCCGCCTTTTTGAGCGCCTCTCTGGACTCGATGGCAATGCCTTGAATCATCGAGTCGTAGCGTTTATCCCGTTCGACCTGAATGCGCTCATTCGCCTTGTCTCGCTCTGCCTGGGAGCAAAGGAACTCTCGGATATCTGCATGCACTCGCTCTACCCGAGCATCCATCCTTGCCTCGATGGTCTCGATCCTGGCGTTGAATTCTTCACGGCTGATAGCGTTCATGGCTTGTGTGTTACGACCTTTGCTCAATGTGTCGAAGCTTTGATATTGCTCGAATTCCCTGGCTTTCAATCCGATCCCCTTCCCTGGGTTAGCGATACCTTCTCTGGCGCACCGATTTCCTGGCGCTGCGAGTTGCATCAACCTTAGGACTGGCGCTCCAAGCCCACAAGCCGGCAGATTCTGCTGTGGATGTAGGGCGTTTCATCAGACGATGTAGCTTCTCCAAAGCGCTTTGAGCCGTCACTCATTCTCCAGTGCAAACGCCTCGACAATCTGCTCAATCACCGCCCTGACCCGTGCGGTGTGGCGCAAGTCCGCGTGGGTCACCAGCCAGACCTCATACGGTTGCGGGCGATTGCGCTCCGGCCAAAGCCTGATCAGGCCATCGCGCTCGCCCATGTACAGCGGAATTTCTCCTACGCCCAGGCCAGCCGCAATCGAGCGGCGTACCAGCAGACTGGAGCTCAGGCTGGCGACAATCCGCCCGCGATGCAGCGGTTCGCAAACCAGCGTCATGTCCTTGTGCGTCTGCAAATACGGTTGGTAGACCACCAGATCATGGCCTTCGAACGCCGTACCCTGAGGCGGGATGCCATGGGCGTCGATATACGCCTGTGATGCGAACAATCCCACGGGCCAGCGCGCAATCCGCCGCGCGATCAGATCGGGATTGTCAGGCCGGGTATTGCGCACAGCGATGTCGGCCTCGCGCTTGGCCAGGCTGAGGATCTGCGTGGAGGCGTCCAGTTGCACACGCACGTCCGGGTGCTGCGCGTGCAGGCGGCTAATGGCCGGGATCAGGAAGTCGATGGCCAGCGAGTCGGTAGTGCTGACGCGTACGGTGCCGGTCAGACGATCATCCAGGCCCTGAATCTGCCGCTCAAGTTCCAGCGCCGAATGCTCCATTTTTTCCACGCTTTTGAGCGCGACCTCGCCGACCGCGGTCAATGCGTAGCCGTCGGAGGTGCGCAGGAACAAGGTCGCGCTCAGGGACTTTTCCAGCGCCGTGATCCGTCGCCCGACAGTCGCCTGATCCACCCCCAAAACCCGCGCTGCGCCGCGTAATGTCGACTCCCTGCATACCGCGAGAAATACCCGCGCATCATCCCAGTTCATGCTGCCCGCCCCATGCAAATTTGCATCACTATAAAGCCAAATCGCTGCATTACCGCAGCAAAGATAGCCGATATTCTGAGCGCCATAGACCTTCCTCAGGATCGCTGTCATGCGTACATCAACCTCAGCCTTACCGATTTTCTCGGGACTCTGCGCCAGCCTGGTCGGCATTGGGCTGGCACGTTTTGCCTACACACCGCTTATTCCCTCGCTGATTCAGGCGCAGTGGTTTTCTGCCAATGACGTGGTCTACCTCGGCGCAGCCAATCTGGTCGGCTATCTGATCGGCGCCCTGCTCGGCCGGCCGATAGCGCGGCAACTGGGCAATAAAAACGCCCTGCGACTGATGATGCTGCTGGTCACCGCAGCGTTTTTTGCCTGTGCATTTCCATTGTCGGTGAGCTGGTTCTTTGGCTGGAGGTTGTTGTCGGGGATTACCGGCGGCGCAATTATGGTGCTGGTGGCGGCGACTGTTCTGCCCCACGTGCCGGCATCCCGCAAAGGGCTGGCCAGCGGTGCGATTTTTCTCGGTATCGGCCTGGGCATCGCCGCCTCCGGAACCCTTGTCCCGCCCTTGTTGAATATGGGCCTGCCCGCCACCTGGTTGGGACTGGGCGGATTGTCGTTGTTGCTGACCGCGATCAGCTGGTTTGGCTGGCCTGCTGATCTACCGCACCCGACCGCCACTCACGCAGGCGCGACGGTTGAGCCAACGCCCTCCGCCGTCTATTTGCTGTTCGGCCAATACGCATTCATGGCCGCAGGTCTGGTGCCGGCCATGGTGTTTCTGGTGGATTACGTGGCTCGCGGGCTCGGTGCCGGGGCGCAGATTGGTGCACTGGTTTGGGTGATGTATGGCCTGGGCGCAATTGTCGGCCCGGTAAGTTACGGCTTTCTCGCGGACCGGCTTGGCGCGCGGATGGGCATCCGGCTGGTATTGGTGGTGCAGGCGATTGCGCTGGGACTGCTGGCGGTTTCCCACTCTTTCATGGCGTTGGCCGTGCTGGCAGTGATCATCGGTTCATTCCCGCCCGGCATCGTCCCGCTGGCCTTGGCCCGCGTGCATGAACTGGTGCCGGATCACCATCGCCAGCAAATCGCCTGGAGCCGCGCGACCGTATCGTTTGCCACGTTTCAGGCGCTGGCCGGATTTGCCTATTCGGCGCTGTTCAATGCCACGGGCGGTCAGCACGCAATGCTCTTCGTGATCGCCGCAGGGGCGATTGCCGTGGCGATCCTTCTGGAGCACGCCCTGAAATGGCTGCCCTCAGCGACTGAACCACGCGTCTGTGAAAATTGAAGGGAATCATTGCCCGCGGGCTGCGCTCCCATCTTCAGAACCTAAAGCAACAGGAATCGACATGACTTTGCCCAACGAAATGACCCGGATCGAAATCACTCAACCCGGTGGCCCGGAAGTCTTGCAAGCCAAACGTGTGTCCCTGCCCGTCGCGGCAGCCGGCGAAGTGCTGATCCGCGTGCATGCCGCCGGGATCAACCGCCCCGACGCCCTGCAACGCGCCGGCAAATACCCGATGAAGCCGGGCATGAACCCGATCCCCGGTCTGGAAGTGGCCGGCGAAGTGGTGGCGCTGGGTGCCGGTGTCAGTCAGTTTGCCGTCGGGGACAAGGTCTGCGCGCTGACCAACGGTGGCGGTTACGCCGAATACTGCAACGTCCCGGCCGGGCAAACCCTGCCGATCCCCGATGGACTGGATTGGGTGCAGGCCGCCGCTATCCCGGAAACCTTCTTTACCGTGTGGGCCAACCTGTTCGGCCTCGGCGACGCTCAGCGCGGTCAGCGCGTGCTGATTCACGGCGGCACCAGCGGCATCGGCACCACCGCGCTGATGCTGTGCCGCGAGTTCGGCATCGAAGCCTTCGCCACCGCCGGCAGTGCCGATAAATGCGCGGCAATCAGCAAACTGGGTGGGCAGCCGATCAATTATCGCGAGCAGGATTTCGCCACGGTCATCGCCGAAAAAACTGCAGGCCAGGGGGTGAACGCGATTCTCGACATCATGGGCGCCTCGTACCTCAACGGAAATGTCAGCGCGCTGGCGATGGATGGCCGGCTGGTGATGCTGGGCTTTCTTGGTGGCGGCAAGGCCAACGACATCGACCTGCTGGCGATCATGGCCAAGCGTGCGGTGATCACTGGCTCGTTGCTGCGAGCGCGCACCGCAGAGGAAAAAGCCGAAATTGCCGAGCAACTGCGCGAACACGTGTGGCCGGCGCTTAACGCCGGACGCTGCCTGCCGATCATCGATAAGGTTTATTCGCTGAACGATGCCGCCCAGGCGCATGCGCGCATGGAAGGTGGCGACCACATCGGCAAAATCGTCCTGCGCGTGGGCTGAGCTGCAGCATTTTGTAATCGTTGCGAGTAGACGGTGGTCGAAAAAGTCACGCGCAGACCGAGCCTTCTGGTAAAAAGCCTTCTTTGTCTGCGTTGTGGTGAACCGTTTAATGTTCCTGTCCTTCATGACCCGTTTGCGTCGTCGCCGTCTGGCGTTCGCCTGCATGGCTGCGCTGATCATTGGCGTGCCGACGAGTTGTGCGGTGCTCGAACACACCGAGCGCAAACTGCTGTTTCGCATCGAACCGGGCACGGCCGGCTGGTATCACGGCTTGCCGGGCAGCGTGCAGGAACTCGACTTGCAGCCCAAGAGCTTCAAGGCCGGGCAGAATATTCATGCCTGGTGGTGGCCCGCAGAACGACCGAACGCTCCGGCGATTCTCTATCTGCATGGCGTGCGCTGGAACCTCACCGGACAGCTGTTCCGCATCGAGCAATTGCGCGCGGCCGGCTACTCGGTACTGGCGATCGACTACCGTGGTTTCGGCCAGAGCAAGGGCGATCTGCCTTCGGAAAGCAGCGTGTACGAAGATGCCCGTGTGGCGTGGGAGCGCTTCAAACTGCTGCAGCCCGACCCGAGCAAGCGCCTGATCTACGGTCACTCCCTGGGCGGTGCCGTGGCGATTGATCTGGCCGCCGAACTCGGCCAGGACGCGGCTCGGGACCATACCCCGCTGCCGGTCAAAGGCCTGGTGATCGAGTCGACCTTCACCTCTCTCGCCGATGTGGCGGCGGCGGTGGCCAACACTTCGCTGCCGGTACGCTGGCTGCTGTCGCAGAAATTCGACTCCATCGACAAGATCGCCGAGATTCACATGCCATTGCTGGTGGTACACGGCATGGCCGACGCGTTCGTGCCGCCACGCTTCAGCGAGCAGCTGTTCAACGCCGCCCGACAACCGAAACGACTGCTGTTGGTGCCGGGTGCCACCCACAACAACAGCATGGCGCTGGGCGGGCAGAATTATCGCAAGGCGATCGATGCGCTGATGCAGTCCAAACCCGCGCCGCGCGTGGCCGGCCCAGCATTGGTGCGCAGCGCGCAGGATTCCTAGCGATAGCCGCGAGCCTGCAGATCGAACAGCTTGGCGTAGTGCCCGTTTGCAGCGATCAGGCTGTTGTGATCGCCCTTCTCCAGTATCCGTCCACCCTCCAGCACCATGATCTGATCGGCATTGCGCACACTGGAAAAGCGATGGGAAATCAACAAGGTCATGCGCCCTTCGGTGTGTTGGCTGAAATGCTCGAACACTGCCGCTTCCGCTGCCGGATCCAGCGCCGAGGTCGGTTCGTCGAGAATCAGGATGTCGGCATCGCGGCGCATGTACGCCCGGGATAAGGCAATCTTCTGCCATTGCCCGCCCGATAACTCCTGACCGCCAGCAAACCAGCGGCCCAACTGCGTGGCATAGCCACGGTCGAGGCCTTCAATGAACGGCGCGGCCATGCCTTCGGCCGCTGCGGCCTGCCAGCGCGATTCATCGTTGAACGCCGAGGTATCCCCCACGCCAATGTTTTCGCCCACGGTGAACTGGTAGCGAATGTAGTCCTGAAAAATCACGCCGATACGCCGCCGCAAGGTGTTCTCTTCCCAATCCTGCAAATCGCTGCCATCAAGCAGAATCCGACCCTGATCGGGCCGATAAAGGCGCGTCAGCAATTTGATCAGCGTGGTTTTGCCTGAGCCGTTCTCCCCCACCAGCGCCACGCTCTTGCCCGGCACCAAGTGCAGGTCAATGCCTTCCAGCGCCGCACGGTGGGCGCCCGGATACCGAAAACCGACGTTTTCAAAGCGCAGGCCATCACCCGGATGCGCGCCGACGGTGAGTTGACCGCAATCAGCCAACACCGGTTCGGCCAGATACTCATACAGGCTCGACAGGTACAGACCGTCCTCATACAAACCGCTGATCGCACTCAGGCTGCTGCTGACCGCACTCTGCCCCTGCTTGAACAACACCAGGTACATGGTCATCTGACCGAGACTGATATTGCCGTGCACCGCATCGATCACCACCCAGGCATAAGCCAGATAGAACGCCCCTGTACCGAGCAAGCCGAGACCGAAACCCCAGCCATCACGACGCAATGTCAGGCGCCGATCCTCGGCGTAGAGCTTGGCAAAAGTGTCCCGATAACGCTGCAACAACAACGGCGCGAAGCCGAACAGCTTGACCTCTTTGATGTAGGCCTCATGGGACAGCAAGGTTTCGATGTAATTTTGCTGCCGACTCTCCGGGGCCCGGCGGGTGAACAGGCGGAAAGCGTCGCCGGAGAAATGCGCCTCGGCAAAGAACACCGGCAACGCGCCGATCACCAGCAACAGCAGTGCCCACGGCGAAAAATGCACCAGCAGCACACCGAAGCTGATCAGCATGATCAGGTTCTGGATCAACCCCAGCGACTTCATCACCAACGCCAGCGGCCGGGTCGAGGCTTCGCGGCGCACGCGCACCAGCTTGTCGTAGAACTCGGAGTTCTCGAACTGCACCAGCGACAGGGTCTGCGCCTTTTCCAGAATCAGTGTGTTGACCTTCTGCCCCAACTGCACCCGCAACAACGACTGCTGCACCGAGAGCGCCCGTTGCGTACCGGACAACAACGCCAGCACGCCCGCCTCCATCAGCACATAACGCAACACCGGCCACAGCGGTGCATCGCCCTGCTGCGCGTGCAACTGCATCGCCGTCACCACCGCATCGACAATGCGCTGGCCCAGCCACGCTGCCAACGCCGGCAGAACGCCGGCAATCAGGGTCGCCAGCACCAGGCCCAGAAATAAACCGCGTGAAGTCGCCCAGACCAGCAACAGGGCGCGCCGGGCCTGATCGATCAAGGCGTTGAAGCGGGAAATCAAAGGCATGGCAGAACAAGCTCGATAGGTCGTACAGGGTGTCATGGTACTCCGCAGGTTTTATCCGTGCTGAAGCGCGGCGTTTTCAGAAGAAAAACATCTGGAAAAACTCTGGTCGTTGCGGCGTCCAATGCTTTGCTATGGTTTAACCGCCTTTCGCGGAACCTGGCGAAAATCGCCTCTCTCCGCGCCTACTGCCAGGAACGCCATCATGCGAATCAATCCCTACCTGATCTTCAACGGCAACTGCCGCGAGGCCTTCACCTTTTACGAACAAGCCTTGCAGGGCAAACTCGAAACAATGATGACCTACGGCGAAACACCCGCCACCGAACACGTACCGAAAGAGCACCACAACCTCGTCAACCATACCTGCCTGAAGGTTGGCGACCAGATGATCATGGCCTCGGACACCACACCTGACCGGCCAACCGAGGGCATGAGCGGGTGCTCGATCTCCCTCAACGTCGACAGCATTGCCGAAGCCGAGCGAGTGTTTAACGCGCTGGCCAAGGACGCTCGCGTCGACATGCCGCTGCAAACCACGTTCTGGGCCGCCCGGTTCGGCATGCTGGTCGATCGCTTTGGGGTGTCGTGGATGATCAATTGCGAGACTGACAAGTAACGCCGACGTTTCGTCAGGCATGAAAAAGCCCAACCTCTTCAGGTTGGGCTTTTTGATTTATCGCTGGGCCAGCTCATGCCGCACGCATTGTTCGTAATAGGTCTGCTTGACCGCTGCAGGTTTGAGCTTCGACGTGCTGTTGTACGTCTGCTCGGTAATCCCCATCGCCGTCATGCGCATCCACGGTTGCTGGAACTTGCGCACCTGCAACTGCTTGCGCGCGCCGTACAACGAGATCCCCGAGAGCTTCGACTGTTGTGCGCCGGCGGCGATGTCCGAGCCCCACGTACAGGCAAACCGGTGACTCTTGCTCAACTCCCTCGCTTCAATGGCCGAAGCGAAGGCAGCCAGGGAAAGCGTTGCAACGGTTATGACAATCGTCCGCATATAGCCAACCTAACCTTTTGAAAAAAGGCGATTTTGCCGGGGAAGCCCAAGCCTGGGGGCCAGCAAATTGCCGCATTCGCGAGATTGATCCGGGCTTGCGACGTGGTCAGCGACCGTTGCGGACCTCAACCCGCAGACGCTCGGGGCCCGCTTCCGAGCATTCGATAGTGACCGGCAAGAAGCGCTCGATCACCGCGATGTTGCTGTGCAGATGCTCGGTCATTCTTGGGGTAGTGAACGATCCGCCACCGGCCAGCGCCATCGGCAGCAGCAACTGGTCGGCGAGGTGTTCCGCCATCGCAGCGTCACTGCGTAACCAGTCTGTCGCCTGATTGATTGCGGTATCAGCGACCTTCTCCGCCCGTAACAATACCTGGCCAAAGGCACTGAAGACTTCGGTGACCTGCTCGAACACGTACTCCAGTAACAGCACGTTACCGGGGCCACGCGCCGGGTCGAGCGTGATCGGATGCAAAGTTTCCGCTGCCCAGCGCAAGCGTTTCGCCACCTGATTCAGTTCACGCGCGGCGACGCTCGGTGCGAGACCGGCCGTCAGCGCCAAGGCTTGCTGCGACAGCAGCGCCCCACGCTCACACAGGTCCAGCGGCGTCAGCTGCGACGGCTGCACCGTGACGTCGATCTCACCGCCACCGGCCGGGACAAAGCCGTGACGCAGCAGATCCAGCTCAATGCCGGCACCCATGCGCCGCATCAACGGCAACCAGCTGCGCGTAAGGAAATCGACAGGCGGCGCCAACGGATTATGCGTACCGCCGCTGATCCGTACGCGACTTGTGCCCGGCGCCTGCAACAGCGCCGGCAGCAATGTCTGCAACACCAACGTGCAACTACCGGCCGTGCCGATCGCAAACCGGTAATCACCCGAACGAATCGCTCCCGGCTCGAAGCGCAACTCCTGCGAGCCCAGTTCCGCTCCCGCGATCCGTGCGCCGCAGACTTCGGCGGCCGCCATCACTGCCGTCAAATGCTGGCGTAACAATCCCGGCCGACTGCGGCGGGCACGAATCTGTTTAATGCGAAACGCCTGGCCCGTCACCATCGACAGGCTCAGCGCGCTGCGCAACACCTGACCGCCGCCAATCGCGCCGTCCAGTTCAATCACTTGCGGTTCCATTTCAATCCTTACGCATACAACCCGACGATGTCCCTGAGGTAGTCATCCAGTCGTCGCGAGTCTTCCTGAGTTCTGAGTAATGTGGGCACATCGCGCTCGAGTTCGGCAGTGATGAACCTGTGCAGCGCCGGACGACGCGGGCCGTAGGCGCGCTCGTCGGCATTGCGTTTAAGTGCCAGCAGTTCGTCGACTTCAGCCAGCAGTGCGCGGTCGTCGACCGTGGTCAGCAGCTCGGCGAAGGTCATCGGTGGACGCCCACGCCCCTGATCGATCCAGCGCACCGCCAGCAACGGCCGCAGCACGTAGAAGTACTTCTTGAACCGTACGCTGTCGCCTTGCAGGTACTGGCGAAAGTTGTTTTTCGCCATCGACAGATAGTGGTTGCGGGCTGCCGGCGGGCTGTAGAACGCTTCGGCCAGCTCCCGCAGTTGCGTAACCTGCGCGCTTTCGCTGCGGTACACCAATGGCGAGTCGAGCCACTCCAGCAACGTCGGGTTGGACTTGCGCAACAACCCGAGGGTCTTGCGCAGTTCCCAGCCGCTGACGTCCAGCTCGTCGTCCAATGGCCGCTCGATCACAGCGCGCGGCGTGTCGACCTGAACGAACCACTGCGGTTTTTCCACGTACACGAACCGGACGTCGTAGTCGCTGTCGGTCGAGGCAAAGCCCCAGGCCCGACTGCCGGACTCACAGGCGTACAACACCGTGACATTGCGCTCGCGCTCTATACGCGCCAACTCTTCCAGTACCCGCGCACGCATCGTGGCGCACAGCGGGTGGCGTTCTGCAAATTCCATGACTGCTGATCCTTTTATCCTTTGACGCACACCACTTGCCGCAGGGTGTGCAGCACTTCCACCAACTCGCGCTGGGCGTGCATGACTTTGTCGATGTCCTTGTAGGCCATCGGAATTTCGTCGATCACCGCTTCGTCCTTGCGGCACTCGACATGCGCCGTGGCGCGGATCTGGTCTTCGACGGTGAATGTATTCTTTGCCTTCGTTCGGCTCATGGTGCGGCCGGCGCCGTGGCTGCAGGAGCTGAACGACTCTTCGTTGCCCAGGCCGCGCACAATGAAACTCTTGGCGCCCATCGAACCCGGAATGATCCCGAGTTCACCTTTCTTCGCCGACACCGCGCCTTTGCGGGTGACCAGGATTTCTTCGCCGAAATGCCGCTCTTTCTGCACGTAGTTGTGGTGGCAGTTGACCGCTTCCAGCGCCACCTCGAACGGTTTGCGAATGATCTGGCGCGTGGCCTGAATCACCGCGCGCATCATCAATTCGCGGTTCTGTCTGGCGAAGTCCTGCGCCCAGCTCACCGCTTCCACGTAATCATCGAAGTGCTGGCTGCCTTCTTCGAAGTACGCCAGGTCACGATCCGGCAAGTTGGCGATGTGTTGCCGCATATCCGCCTGAGCCATCTGAATGAACAGGTTGCCAATGGCGTTGCCGACACCGCGAGAACCACTGTGCAACATGAACCAGACCCGGTTGGCTTCATCCAGGCACACTTCGATGAAGTGGTTGCCGCTGCCGAGCGTGCCCAAGTGCCCACGGTTGTTGGTGTTGGTCAGTTTCGGGTACTTGTCGGTGATCAGTTTGAAACGTGGCTGAAGCCCCGCCCAGGCCTGATCGGCTTGCTGCGGAATCTCGTCCCATGCGCCCTTGTCGCGCCGAGAACGGTTCGAACTGCGGCCATGGGGCACCGCTTGCTCGATGGCGCTGCGCAGACCTTGCAGGTTGTCCGGCAAGTCGGCTGCGGTCAGCGACGTGCGTGCGGCGATCATGCCGCAACCGATGTCCACGCCGACGGCCGCAGGGATGATCGCGCCCACCGTCGGAATCACGCTGCCAATAGTCGAGCCCTTGCCCAGATGCACATCCGGCATCACCGCCAGATGCTTGAAGATGAATGGCATCTTTGCCGTGTTCATCAGCTGCTCGCGGGCCTCGTTTTCCACCGGGACGCCTTCGGTCCAGAGTTTGATCGGCTTGCCGTTGGCGACTTCGAGCAGTTGGTAAGTGTGTGCTTTCATTTCTCTATTCTTTATTCGTTGGCCGATGATTCGGCGTTGTTCCGTCATGTGCAGCGACAAAAAAACAGACACTGTGGCTCTGCCAGTCGAGCCCCCGTTGCCGGGGCGGGATTCGAACCCGCGTTCCGATGGAGTACCTGTTGCATTCGCTGCCTTCTTTTTCAATAAGGTGGCACGACAAAAGTTGATGACTGTTGCGCGTCGCCGCGCACCGGGGTTAACCGGCCTCAGATGTACAGCCATCAGGCATTCGTGCCGTCACTCACGCTGACAAGGGTTTGATGAGACGTCTTGGATGTAGTCCCACCGGCATTCAGCGCCTGTGACAAATCAATTCATTGCATCTTCTCGATCGCTTCGACCCAGTGCTGGGCACCGTAACGACCGCTGGTGAACTGCTCGACCACATCGAACACTGCATCGCTGAAACCGCCGACATTCAGGATGTCATCGCGGTCGGCTGCCTGCGTTGCATAACCCGGCTGGATATCGATGCACACCAGCCGTGCCTGCGGGTTGATCCGCTTGATGCGCTCCCACTGGAGCATGGTCTCACTGGCACCACGGCGCCGCGTGTCGATCCAGGACTCGTTGTCCGATACCAGAATCAGCGTATCGACCCTGGCCTTGCTGTCCGCCAGTTTCTTCAATGGCGCCGAGCAGTTGGTGCCGCCGCCAAAGGCCGCGGCCAGTTTCTCCGCATTGCTGATCACGCTGTCCCGTGGATTGAGCTTGATATCCACCACCTTCACTTCGAACGGCATCACCCGCGCCGCCGGCTGTTTGCGCAACACCGCTGCCGCGACCAGTGCCGCCACATCGATGCAACGCACCGCCGTGGTCGCGCCCTGACGATAACCGGTCGCCGGGCTGCCCATCGAACCCGATACGTCCGGGCAAACCACCACCGCGCCTTCAAGCTTCGGCACGTTGGCCAGCGACAGCTCAAGTGCATCCTGCAACGCCTCGCGGATCTGCGGCGGTACGTTATCGCCAACCATCCGATAGGCCGCCAGCAACTGGTATGGATAAACCCGCGCCTTTGCCACTTCTTGCGGATCTGCAAGTCGCGCTGCCACGTAATCGACGCAACCCGGAACCTCGAACGCGCCATGCCGCGCCAGGGTGTTGAGGTTGATGCGCAACCCCTGCCAGCCCATGTTGCAGGCCTGCGCCGCCCATTGCTCTTTGCTCAGAATTTCGTTGCCAAGCAGTTGAAACGGTACCGCGGGGACTTCGCGACTCGCACCGCTGCGAAATGCCAGCAAATCACGGGTCAACTCGGGCAATGCCTGCACATCCACCGGTTTGCCGATCAGCCAGGCGAAGAACGCTTCGCGCCAGGCCTCAGCCGGCTTTGGGTGAACCATCTTCACCACGTCCGCCAGCGATGGCTGGTTGCCAATCGACGCTTGCAGCAGTTGACGTTCGGTCGCGCGGTTCAGCCAGTTCTGCACCAGACGCTTGGGTTGCGAACCGAGGGATTTGCGCCCGGTGGCGCCACTGCGCAGGATCTGCACGTAGTTGCGCAACATCTTGCCGCTGTCGATCACTTGTTCAAACACCTCAGGTACCAACGTCGAACGGTTCGCCGTTAACGCCGCGAGCAGCAATGCCGGCATGTCTTTCATGTGGCCCTTTTGGCGAGCGTAGACAGCAGCCTTCGCCACGAAACGGCTGTCGAGTTCAGCCACCAGCTTCAACACTTGATCCAGCTGGCTTTCAGCGCTGGCGTAAAACGTCTGGTTCAGGCAACCGGTGACCGCCAGTTGAGCCAGTTGATGCTTCGGCGTGTAGGCATATGCCGAGGCGCCGGAGGCATTCAAAGTGTCGCAGGCTGCCAGCTGTTTCGATTGCGTGTTGAAGAGTTTGAAGTTGGCCATCGTGGCGTCTCGCTGTGTTGTCCTGTTCGTTGCGATAGGTATTGCAGCGGCTGTGCCAGTTTTTGATAGGCGCAAAATTTATTTTTTATCTTATTGATTTATCTAGTTTTTTTTATTTTTTATCGATTTCTTTGAGCTGAACCAAAGACAAACCCAGTGTGAGAAACCTATCATTTGATATCGTCATTTATCTTTTGAGATAGCCATGCCCAACAAACGCACCGTCGCCATCGGTTTTATCGGCGCCACCCTGGACCGCGTTGGCAAAGGCGCCAATCGCTGGAGCCACTGGCGACCTAGCGTGGGCCTGTGCCAGCAACCGGACGTGCTGATCCATCGCCTGGAATTGATTCACGGTATCGACGCGCGCGACATCAGCCTCGCTGAACGGGTTCGCGCCGATATCCAGCAGGTCTCGCCGGAAACCGAGGTACACCTGCACCCCATGGCACTGCGCAATCCGTGGGATTTCGAAGAGGTCTACGGCGCACTGCATGACTTCACGACGGCCTACAGCTTCGATACCGAGCACGAGGACTATCTGGTTCACATCACCACCGGCACCCACGTCGCGCAGATTTGCTGGTTCCTGCTGACCGAAGCACGCTATCTGCCGGCGCGCCTGATCCAGACTTCCCCCGCCCGACGCAAAAGCGAAGATGAACAAGCCACCGGCACTCACGCGCTGATCGACCTCGACCTGTCGCGCTATGACCGCATCGCCTCGCGTTTCGCCAACAAACGCCTCGAAGGCCTGGAGTTCTTGAAGTCCGGCATCGCCACCCGTAACGCGGCGTTCAACCGCTCCATCGAACAGATTGAACGCGTGGCCGTGCGCTCCAAGGCGCCCATGCTGCTGATCGGCCCGACCGGCGCCGGCAAATCGTTTCTCGCCCGACGCATCTATGAACTCAAACGCAGCCGCCATCAAATGCAGGGCCGGTTTGTTGAGGTGAACTGCGCCACCCTGCGGGGCGACGGTGCGATGTCGGCTTTGTTCGGTCACGTCAAAGGCGCATTCACCGGCGCGCAGAACGCCCGCGACGGCCTGCTACGGGCAGCGGACGGCGGCATGTTGTTTCTCGATGAAATCGGTGAGCTGGGCGCGGACGAACAGGCGATGCTGCTCAAGGCGATCGAAGAAAAGCGCTTCTTTCCGCTCGGCTCCGACAAGGAGGTCGATAGCGACTTCCTGATCATCGCCGGTACTCACCGCGATCTGCGCAGCCGCGTCGCCGAAGGCCTGTTCCGCGAGGATCTGTACGCACGCATCAACCTCTGGACATTTGACTTGCCCGGCCTGGCCGGCCGCCGCGAAGACATCGAGCCCAACATCGATTTCGAGCTCGAACGTCACGCTCGCGATCACGGCCAACTGGTGCGCTTCAACCTCGAAGCGCGCCGACGCTACCTCGCCTTCGCCAGCTCTCGGGAAGCAGCATGGCTGGGCAACTTTCGCGAACTGTCAGCGTCGATTACCCGGATGGCCACGCTGGCGGACAGCGGACGAATTGATGAGGCGCAAGTGCAGGAAGAAATTGATCGACTGCGTTATGCGTGGGGACTGGCGCAAGCGGACGGCGTGTCGGATGACCTCCCGGGAGACGCCGATAGCCTCGACCTGTTTGATCGATTGCAATTGAAAGCGGTAATTGAAGTATGTCGGCAAGCGGACAGTCTGTCGGATGCCGGACGCAGACTGTTCGGCGTATCGCGCCAGGCCAAGGCGCAGCCGAATGATGCAGATCGCTTGAGAAAATACCTGAGCCGCTTCGGGATTGAATGGGCCGACTTGCAAGGCCGCAAAATATAGCGCGGTGTTTTCGCGGCGCTTTGTCGCGGTCATGTTTGTGGTCGGCTTGGTAGAAATCCTTCTACTTTCACATTGGGCCGGGTATCTGTGACTTTACCGCTCGTCCAACGGCCAGCACCTTAGGCCTGTTCATGCCTCCAAAGAGTTACCCACATCGCGCGGAAGACTCAGATCATGAACAAGTCGATTGCAACCCTGACGCTTGCAAGCCTGCTGTTGACTGGCTCGCTCTTCACGCAGACCAGTTCGGCAGCAACACCGACGGCCTCCTCCGGCACAAATCAGGCGCAAAGCTCAGAGTCCAACGAGGAAAAAGCCAATAAAAAAGGCGAAGAAGCGTCAGGCTCAAACTCCGGCGCCGAACCGCAAGAAACGCAGAAGGACGCCGCAACCTCCAGTGACTCGGAGGATATTCAGCAAGATTCGAAACCTTAACACTTGGGCGACTGCCGTCGCCCCACTTGACTCACCTGACACGAATCACAATTGTTGACGCAAGCATGTCGCCCAGGCGTTTGCGCGAGCCAAAGAAGATGAAAATCCAGTCGAGGATGTTCAGAAACGGCGTTGTGATATTGCGTATGAACGATTGATACAGATTGCAGTTCAAGTAGCTACGCTCATCAATCACCGACATCCCCAGCAGCTTTTTACCCAGGCTTTGCCCGTTGGGCATTGCGTCGGAAAACAGGTAATACGCCACACCCGTACCAAGAGCCAGGACAGCCACCACATTTGGCGGCAAACCAATAAACTCCGCCAGCCGTCCTACGAAGAGGATCAAAAAGTAGGTGATCAACGTATCGATGATCTGCCCACCCCAGCGACGGCCCAGCCCTGCGAGATTTTTCGGCTTTTGATATTCACTGCTGGTATTGCTGATGTCCATGCGCCTTCGCTCGATCGGAATTTAGATACCGGAGTATCGGCAACCGATCGCCAATATTTAATGGCGCTTCAGAGGCGAGCGCACTGACAGTACGGTCTATCAAACCCCGCAACACTGCTGCGCATGGCTCGGCTCGCTGAAGGTAAAGAAGTAGAAGGAAATTTTTTCGTCCTCTACGTCTCTTAATTCATATCTGATTCTGTCGAGCCCACGATCGATTCGGGTAACGACGAGCTCCATGAATTGAGTTAATCCGCCGCCAAAGCCACTTAGATCAAGCGCACTGACATCCTGAAAATTTATAGTGATAGTGCTTTCTGCTGCGTCATCGAGCGACGACATCGTCAAGGCCAGATTGTACTTGAAGTCTTGAATTTCAATATTCAGAGAAACGACTGCATTGTGTTGAATCAAAAGCGAGTTCAAGCGAGATAACTTATCCATTTTCTTATGAACCAATGACGGAAAAGATGTGGCCTGCAACATTCGTGTATTTGAGCGAGCATCTTCAGCCCTGGCAGGCAGAGTATCAACCCGACATCAGAGTAACTGCGCAGAACCTTTGCCGAGCTTGCGTGCCAACTCGACATTCATTTCGAACTGTTCGCTGACATCAATCGCCGTACGGCGACTCTTTTCGACTGAGCCTTCCCGAGTCCAGAGAAACGGGAAAAACGAAAAGCACTGATCCGCTTCCAGCGCCTGCAGGTCGTGAATCCAGCCGTTCCAGCGCAAACCGTCGTAGAAGGTCGCGAGCCGATCACTCAACGCCCAACCCAGAAAGTCGGTGTAAGTAATGTGCAATGGCTCCCACAACAGCGTGTCAGGCGCCCAGTAATACATCGCCCCAACCTCTTCACCCAAACCACCGCCATTGAGAGCAAAAAAACCTCCAGCAGCATCGTCGGCGACCAACATATAAGCATCAGCACGGCCGCCATTCCAATCCAGAAGATTTCGCGGTAATTGCGGATGCCCGGAGCCGAGCACACGTAACCAGCCGTGATCAATCAACAGCCCACCCGTTTCGAAGGCGATCGCACCCAACGTCGATTTAGTCGTGAGCTGAAGACCTGAAAGAACTCTGCCATTTTCGGTGGAGGGAGGGAGTAACTGATAGTTGAGTACGGCTTCCCCCAGCATTTTTTCAATGATGGGCAGCGCCGGATCCCGCTTGTCTATCAAGTGATCCAAATTTTTCATCCAGCGACCTTTTTTTGCGCGAGCTTTGCGCAGGCACAAAAAAGCCGATCTAGATGATCGGCTTAAGTGTCTGATTTTACTCAGGAATAATGGTCGGGACGGAGTGATTCGAACACTCGACCCCTAGCACCCCATCTCTTTTTTCATATTTCTTGAAAGCTTCCAAAATTTCACTCTGGATTTTTCCAAGCGAGTATTTACTTGAGCTCCAGCGGTGTTCTGCTCTACGAGTGTCCAAGAACGTCCATCAAGAGCCGACGTTTTTGTGGGGGTAAAAGTAGGGGGAACCCATTTCATGGCCAAAATCACCATCAAAGAGTTCGAGTCGCTGACCGCTGAAGATGCCGGCCGCATCCTCAGGGAAGATGGCAATCTCTCCGGTCGAATCTCAGTGCGTAAGGACGGTGTATCAGTCAGCTTTTTCTATCGGTATCGCTGGGGCGACCAAAACAAAGAGTACGCCTGTGGCTCCTGGCCGCGCAAATCCCTGACAGACATCCACAAGGCACGCAACCAGGCCCAGGCGCTCATTGATGAGCAGATCAATCCTAACGAGCAAAAGAAAATCTCGATCATTATGTCGATTTGGCTCGCGTGATTTTGACGATGCACAAGAAAAGGTCGACCGGAATCTTCAAAGCTGCAGAGTTGTCTGCCAGGGACTTTATCAGCGCAGTGGGAACTCTCGATCTGCCTATGGCACCTAGGGCGGCTTGAGAGAGTCAACCCGTGGCTTATTGGTTTGAAATACTGGCATGAACTAGATCAGCAGAGGCCTTGTTGAGTGACTGAGCAAAATCATTTGCTTTGGATTCTGCGGCATAATTAGCGCCAAAGCTGTCACTCCAGGCTTTGATCTCAGCGTTTTTCATCGCCGTTTCGTAGTTTTGTTTGGCAATAGTACGCCGAGCATCTCCCCACACGTTCTCCCAACCGCCATAATCCTTCTCAGCTTTCGCCACTTCTTCAGCCTTCCGACGCTTGAAACCTTCAAGCGCTCCACGATGCTCAGCGATAATATCCTTAGGCTCAACTTTTGGCCTCCAAGGGTTCTTGGTAGCACGCTCGCTGATGTTCTGTAGAAGGACCTTCTCCGCCGCAGCGATTAAAATCTTGTGGGCTGGGTCATCTGCATACTTCCTGGAATAACTTGCACTTTGCGCTTTAACACAACTTAAAGCTCTATCGACAACTAGCTTAGCGCCGACGCTACTCCAAATAGCCATCTCCTTTTTGGTGAACGGGTAGAATTCGTCCTTAGGCATGTCTTTTGAACTGCGAAAACTTCCGAATTCTTCAGTCCTTATACCGACAAGCCCGCAAAACATTTTTATGCTTGATAGATAGGAAGCCTCTATTCCGCGACCTTGAGCATCAGCCACCTGCTTATCCGTTACGGCCGGCATCCCCTCCGCCGTGTAGTACTTGTACTCCATGTAGCGCGTTTGATTCTGGAGCTGCTTCTTATCCTGGCGAGCAGCGTTGAGACTGCGCTCTAAGCCCTCCAGCTCACCCTTGGCGAAGTCTCGCTCAGCCGCCAGGGACTTGAGTTGGGTTTCCAGCGCGGCAACCTTGGGTCGTTGCTCTTTCAGGATGCCCTCGTACTCAGCAACCTGCTCTTCCAGCCGATCCTTTTGGTAGATGGGTTTCACGGTGTAGAAATAGCCGAAAACTGCTACTACCACGAGAACGATCTGCGAGAGCTTTTCTACGAAAGAAAGCCAATCCGCTTTCTCACGAACAGATTCAGTGCCAACCCGATCACCGCTGGTGGTGGGGCTGCTCGTCTCCACTCGCTCCTGCTGCCTTCTCAAAAATGCGTTGCGCCTTGTCATGCAATCCCTTCATCGAACCAACAAAATGCCCGCCGGCAAGCCGGCGGGCATTGAGGAGTTGCCGAGTAGGTTACCAGCCCAACGCTTTTTTAACCTTTGCGTTCAGGTCATCACGCATTACTACGGCACTCAGCTCTTTTGCATGGAGCGCGTTCTCGGCATTATGAACATCCCCCAGCGTTTTCTTGCTGTGCTTGTTCATCAGGTTCTCGATGAATTCCAGAACCTCGTAGCCCTCGTCTTTGTCGACACGCGACCGATCTTTAGGGCCTGCGTATCTACCATCACCGTTGTCGCGTTTCCAAGTGTAGGTATATTTAGCAGTTTGCAGGTGTTCTTTCTTGAGCTGAACAGTCATAACTCTTCTCCCGGCTTAAGCAAGCGCTCATTCTAGAGCACCAAAATTGGCTTTGTGATGACGGTCGGGAGCCAGTGAGAAAAATCAGGCTTAAGCGTTGACTCTCAATCTTGAGTTTTCTCTAATGCGCATCCCGCCGGTGGGCGATGCAATACCTTGAAACCGCGTCAATGTGACTTGGATTGAACCTTGCCATCCACCAAGGTCACCACCATATATACGTACACCTCCGTCCCCCACGTATAGACCTGCACGTTGCCGCCACTGGCAGCCTCCTTACCGGGAATCTTGACGATGTCCAGCACCTGTTCATAAGTCATGCCGGGTTTAATTGCAGCGTATTGTTGATCACTAATATTGGGACGCTGGGCTCTTATCGTTTCAAGATCGGGAAAGCCGGATTGATAGTTGACGTTATTGCCATTGCCAGAAATGACCGGACTGTTGTTGCCGCTGGAGCTGTGCGAAACCGCCGGGGTTGGCAGGACGAGCGCCGCCACTGATGCCAAAGCCCCCAATATGCCTGTGTACAAGCCAATTTTTTTTATGTTTGCCATGTCATTCTCTGGATTCTCAGATGATTCAGTTATACGACTACGGCGAAGCGCTGAGCATCAAGGGCGGCAACAGCCGAGAATCCAGCGCCCTTTTTGAAACTCATGTTATGGACAAAATTCTTCATCGCATCAGACGGATCGATGGTTTCGAGGTTAAGTCCGTCAACAGTTGGTCTAGAGAACGCAGCACTCAGAATCGGCTGCTCCTCCATATGACCTGTCGAGCTGTTGAGCACATTGTCCAGAGCGGTGACGATGACCAGGTCATCCGGCAGGATTGCCAACAACTCTCGACCTACTCGCAGGGCGCAACTGCACACGTAGTCCTGATGAAGTTCGTTGAACCGCCCAGCAGGCATAGCTTTGGTCGACAGTTTGCCGCTTTTGAGTAGAGATTTTATTTCGGTCGGAATCACGTCGGAGCCATGAATAGCGACTTTCGCTTCTAAGACACCACCTTCATGAACAATCATCTGAATAGCTGAGCCGAGGTGTGATATTTCTGCAAACGACTCGAAAGCTTCGATGGCATCTAGCTTGGCCTGACGGTCACCATCAAGGATACGGATCGCAATGTCCCTCTCCTCCGCCCACTCGGTATGGGCAGTTTTCCATTCATCAAGCTGAGCCTGATATTGCCTTTCGTCTTCCGCCTGCGCGGTGCCAATTTTTCCTTCCAGGGCCATGCGCTGACGAGCCTCTAGCTTGAAAAGCCGAGCCCAGAAATTGGGGTGATATGTAGCGGCCGCATGCGTAGCTTCTTGCTCAAGAGCACCGCTCTTGAGAGGCTGTTTAGGTTCAGGATTGGAGAGAATTCGCTTCCATTTCACAGGCTCGGCACACTCCTTGTGCATCGAAAGGAGGATATCTACGTGATTTTCGTACACCTCAACTTCATACGCTGCTTGTTCCAGCGCTTCCATCTTTGCGTACTCTTTCTGTCGCTTTTCAAGCTCACGCTGACGGCGATGAGCGTTGCGCTCTGATCGCCGCGCAGACGCTTTGCAGCGAACGTACAGTCCCTTTCCAACCCATCACGACTCTCCATACCGTTCACATGATGGCACATTAACATAACTCGTGGCATTGCCTGAATCACCTGAGTATTTGGAAACCGAAATATCAGTTAACCCAGAAATAGCGCATTTGTACTCCACGCTTCTCAGAGCAAAGGCACGACCAGTTACCCAGAAGCAAGGGGACCTTCATGACCCCCTTGTTTCTCGTTTACTCCGCCGTTTGGCGTATGGCCTTCTCAATTCGCTGACGTCCCGCATGAGCAAGCTTGCTTACACCAGCTTCCTTCGCAACAGCGTATATCAATGACTCCCCTTCGTGGCCCCGCTGCACCATTTCGTCAACCAAAGCACGCAGTTCTGGCAGACAGATTTCAGATAGCCCTCTCGTGGAATCTTCGTCGCCGGGCCTACGGAAAACGACACAGGTATCCGACTCTATATGAGTAGGCCAGAAAAAAACTCCTGCCTGCTCCTCTTCATGTAAGCGGAATCGAGCACGGGCAATTTGGTCAACGCGATCACGTATCCGTGAGCCGGTTCGTACCCAGCCATGAGCACGGGCAATGCGCCTTGCGAGCACCGTGTCCAGAACCGGTCCCTCTTCCGCTACCACATGAGCAATCATCTGCTCCAACGTTTCTGTGTAACTCGCGTCAAAGAACTGATCTGGATCGACCAACCCTACCGCCTGACGAGGGTCGGTTTCTTTATAAATCAAATGTTCAAGGGGGCGAACAAAAGCCAGGACATCCTCGACTGGCGTGAGAGATGCCGCCTTGGCGTACTTCAACTCAGGCAAAGCGCCTGAGGGATCATTGGCTTCGGCCAAACCATCCGCTGCGGCGACCACAGCCACCTGATCCACTACCTCAATGACCTCAGCCATAGCCGCGTCGATTTTCAGTCGCTCTGCCTCCAGAGCTGCATCAATGACAGTTTGCTTGGCTCGAGACTCAGCGAGGAGCTCATTCAGACGCTGATGCACCTTCTCAGCAGTTCCAATTGCATCTACCCACCAGTCCGTCGACCATATCCTAACGATCTCCCAGCCAAGTCCACGCAGCACAAACTCACGGAGCTTGTCGCGATCTCGAGCAGTCGCGCTGCGGTGATAGGTAGCACCGTCGCATTCAATACCGGCAAGGAATCGCCCGGGAGCATCAGGGTGAACAACCCCAAGGTCTACACGAAAGGAAGAAACGCCAATCTGGGTATGTATCTGCCACCCCTTTTTGGCCAAGGCTGCTGCAACCGCCTCTTCGAATGGGCTGTCGAAACCACCCACGCTGCCAGAGTTAGCTTCTGCGAGAGCCCGCGGGCCACGCTCTGCAAACTCTAGGAAGTGCTTGAGATCCCGCACCCCAATCGCTTGCGTACGAGCCAAATCAATGTGCTCTGGTCGCAAGGTCGAGAACACCAAAAGCTCCTGGCGAGCGCGGGTGATAGCCACATTCAGTCGACGCTCACCACCAGGGCGGTTCATCGGACCGAAGTTCATCGACAGCACGCCAGCAGCATCTTTCCCGTACGTGGTTGAGAAGTAGATGATGTCTCGCTCATCACCTTGAACGCTCTCAAGGTTCTTGACGAAAACTGGCTCCAGCTCGGACTCAGCGAAATACACGTCGAGTGATGGGTCTTTCCGGCAAGCCTCGTCCAGCATGTCCATGATGAGCTTCTGCTGCTCACCGTTGAAGGTTACGACCCCCACGGTTCTCCTGCTTTCACGGAAAACCGGAGACTGTAGGCGAGCTACCAGATCGGCAACCAACGATCTTGCTTCGATCAAGTTGGTTCTTGACCCTCCCTTGTCATATACACCAGGGATAGGGCACAGCCGTACTGCCTTGTCGGCCGTAAACGGTGATGGGAAGGTCACCAGCTTCGACTGGTAGTAACGCTGATTCGAGAAGGCGATCAGACTCTCGTGGCGGCTGCGGTAGTGCCAGTTCAGATTACGCATCGGCAGGTTGGCGCTGATGCACTCGTCCAGAATACTCTCGAGATCAGCCTCTACATCCTCATCTTCAGCGGTCGACTCAGCTCGGTCAAAGAAGGAAGTTGGAGGGAGCTGTTTGGGGTCGCCCACCATCACTACCTGCTTCCCTCGGGCCATGGCCCCGATGGCATCCCAGACAGGTATTTGAGATGCCTCATCGAAGATTACGAGATCGAACGGTGTTGAGGCAGGCGGCAGATACTGAGCAATGGAGAGAGGGCTCATGAGCAAGCATGGAGTGAGTTTGGTTAGCGCTTCTGGCGCACGACTCATCAGCTCCCGCAATGGAATATGCTTGGTCTTCTTGCCCATCTCATGGCGCAGGACTCCCCATTCTGAAGAGCGACTTACGCTGTCTTGGCTTGGTAGGTCGGAACACAGCCGAGCTCGGAGCCAGTCCTTGGTCAGCTCGGTGAACTTGTCATCCAAAGCCCGGAAATCACGAATGCGCTGTTCGTGCTCAACGCTGACGAACGTCCGGATCACCTCCTCGTTGTCCACCGTCGTGTTCAGCCACCAGCGGGCATAATTCACTTCCAATACACGACGGACATTTCCAGAGGTAATGGCTCCTGTTTCCATCGCTTGAACAATCGGAGCCAGTCCGACAGCGTAGGCTTCATCGCGAACCTTCCGCCAAGCGCACCATGCCTTGAGGCGCGATTCAGACGAGACAACCGTTTCGCAGTTTTTCTTGATATCGATTAGTGCAAGATGGGCAATTTCGATGACGCCCATTTCGGTAAAATGACCGACGGCAGTCAGGTGCGCTGCTCGCTCCTGGAGCAATTCGAGCTTTTCGCGAAGGGTAACTCCGGCAATAGCTATAGCAGCTTCCGGCTCAAGCAGTGCGTTACCATCCCCCAGCAAAGTTTGAAGTGGTGCTTTATAGGCCGCGACCTGCTCAGGATTAAGTGCTAGCTTCGCCACTGCGGTAGCCATCTCCCCCTGGAATGCTACCGCCCTACGTGCAACATCAACCTTCGTTTTCAAGTTATTCCAGGCAGGGGCAATTTCTCGCAGATCAGCCAGATCCACCAACTCTCGTTCAATTGCTGCTCTTTTCTTGAGCAGCTCAAAATCAGCTTTGAACAACGAGCCACAACGCCCCTCCTCTACATGAGGATGGTCGTCGACAAGCCGGCCGCATTCTTCGATATCACGTCGTTCAGCCTGGAAGCACAGCGCTGCTGTCAGCACATCAATATCAGTGTTCAAACCGCTCCAGAGAGAGCTAGTTGCTGAGCCGAGCTCAACCAGCTCATCTAACCCAGCATCGAGACGAGTAAGCGCACGCAGCCGGCGGAGTTCCTCCTTCAACTCATCACCAAGCTGGCCCTGCTCAACCAACTGGAAGCCATCATCGATCCAGACGGAGTTATTTTTCTGAAGCCTAATGACCTCTTGCAGTTTGATTGCTGTCGCGAGATGCGTTGCTTCGGATTTAGCACCTTGCCAAACAGCGACACACTCATGACCTGGCTCCAGCTCATCGACTGCTCGACGCACCGACCGAATCTCTACCCAAGTAGCGAGATCCTTACCATTGTCGACTTCACCTGTTGAAGTCTGCATCGGAGCCAGTAGCCCAGCGATTCGGCGTTTTCCAAGCCAAGACTTAGGCCAGAAAGACTCCTCCGCATCTTTCCACTCGCGCAGCAGGAGCTCGGTATCAAGCGCTTCAATGGCGTCACTGTAGGACGCGGTTAGCTGCTGCTTAAGGTCGTCTATCTGATCCAGTAATGTGACAGCTTGCCCAAGGACGTCGCAGACACTTTGTGGCCAGGCTTGGCCCAGTTCTGCGAAAGTTGCGCGGCGTTGCTGCAGCAGATCAATGCCTTGTTTAGCATCAGCAACAACACGAGACGGCCAGAAAGTTGAGAGCCTAGAGTTGATGTCACGGTGCTGCTCGATCCCGGTACAACCGTCACTCAGACGCTGAGCAATTGAGCGAGCATCAGGTCGCAATGCGAAACGCCAATCATGCCCAGCGGCAGCCGGAAGTGCTTGAGAAAGGATCGATAGCCCTTCAAGCGCTGTAGGGGTGTACTGCGTAACAGGAAGCCCGGACAGCTCAACAAAGCGATCAGCAGCTCGCTGGACCTCAAGCACTGCGGGAAGCACGTCACGAGCAGCCTGCACGAGTTGTTGTTGCCAATGAGGCGACCACTCTGCTTGGCCTACCGCGGACAAAGCGTTGCCTGCCAACTGACTGTAGCCCACAGCTTGTGCGTTCACTTCAAGGCGGTCGCCCAGCTCTCGAAGCTCAAGCATGGCCTTCTGATCATGCGTTTCCGGAGATGGCCAACCAAGTGAAGCTACTGCCTCATCAACACCAGATGTCACCGTCCCGATGGCATCGTAGATGGTGTAGCCGTTGCGGTGCCGGCGATGCAGACGCTCGACATAAATATTGAGGCTGTCACGCAGGGAAGCGAGCCGCTGCGCTTCCACCTCCCATGCGGCAGCGTCTACCTGCCCTTTCGCCTCCCAAGCCGACTGCAACTGAGCAAGGACATCCGTTTTCCGAGCTTTGCTGGAGTGAAGTTCAAGGCAGAACTCACCCAGACCGATTTCACGCAAGCGCCGGTACACGACGTCCAGGGCAGCAATTTTCTCAGATACGAACAGAACCCGGCGCCCTTGAGCGATCGACTGGGCAATCATGTTGGAAATCGTTTGGCTTTTACCCGTGCCGGGTGGGCCGATGAGAACGAAGTCTTTGCCCTTGGCTGCTGCCATCACAGCCGCAAGCTGAGATGAATCAGATGGCAGTGGGCAGAACACATCAGTTGGGCCGTAATCACGGTCCAGAGACTCAGCCTCCGGAAACGGGGTATCGGAGATGAACGAATCGCGTGGCGTATCCAGAAGGTGCTGGACTACTGGACTCTGTCGAAGGTGCTCTGCATTCTCGGCAAGATCCTTCCACATGAGATACTTAGCAAACGAGAACATCGAGAGTACAACGTCCTCGTTCAGCTCCCAACCAGCGATGTCCTTGATCGCATGACCAACCTTGTTCCAAATACCTGCGATATCCAGACCGGAGTCGTCCCGAGGCAGCTCCTGCTCCAGCGAACCCAAGCCCAACTCAAAGTCTTGACGCAGCATCTCGATCAGAGTCGGGTTAAAACGAGGCTCATCATCGTGCAGCACCATGGTGAATCCGGAGCGGGCGCTCTTACGTTCCAACGTAACTGGTACCAACACCAGCGGCGCTTTGTACTTCTGCCCCGCCCTATCCTCACGCGTCCAGCTAAGAAAACCGATGGCCAGGAACAGAGTGTTGGAACCACCTTCCTGCAAAGCAGTACGAGCGCTTCGATACAACTCAGTTAACCGGACATCCATTTCGGCGGACGTCAGCGCAACGAATATTTCCCTGCGCTTAAGAGCATCTTCAGCATGACGACGGCGAACATCTTCTCGCTCACGCTGCTCATAGAGTGCGCGCTCACGCGGATCTGCACCATCCATCAGGTCAGGCCTGGTAAGCAACTTCAGAGACTGTCCACTTGCAAGAATGTCCTCGAGCGCACCAGGATCAGGAGATTCAAGCTTCAGCGCACGCTTACCCATTTTGAAATTGAGTAAGTTATTTCGAAGCGACAGATCCAAAAGCTTACGCTGCCAACGGCCGAGGCGATCTGCTGGATCGAGCTTGGAGAGATCCTCAACCTGCACCTCAATGTTGTCATCGGCGATGCCGATCCCCTCCTCCACCAGAAGCGATGGGGCTTCGTCAGATTCAGTAACGGCAACACGCGCGATCTGAGCCTCTGAGCTGGCGAGTGGCTTGATACGTTGCAGACGGGCGCGGCGGATATCCAGCAGCATCTCGAAAACACTTTCAGCGTCTTCGGCGACCTGTTTCGTGCCCATCTCTACCGCATAAGAGAATGGCGGTATTGAGTTGTGAGTAATGAGGGTAGTCTCGAACAGCACGAGTTCCTGAAGCTTCACCCGCTTACGTACTGCTGTGACATCATCCACCAGGGCAGTCGTAAACTCTTCGGGCTTAAGCCACAAACCAGCAAAAGCATGACCATGGGTGAATACGATCACAGGGTTAAGACCGATCTGCTCCAATGCCGCGCAGAAAAGCAGAGTCAGGTCGAGACAAGTAGCCAACCCGGAGTCCGCAATCTGACTGGGGCTACGAATCTTCTGTCCGGATTGTTCGAAGCTTGCCGGTGGCAACGCATAGTCGAGCTTCATGCGCGCCACCGCACCCCACACTGCCGACGCCAACTGCCAAGCTCTTTTGGGGCCACCCTCATATCCATCAAGTGCGGATGGCTTATCGCTAAGACGAAGCAACTCGGCCGCCTGTTTGAGCAACCGCTCAACCGCCGCATCATTCGGCTGAACAAAAGCCGCAGTCATATCTGGTATATGCCGCAATCCGCCCCACTGGTTTCTGGGCAAAAGGTCTACGACCTGTTCAAGCCGAGCAACTTCCTTGCGACCGCTTTCCGCCTCCTTGTCATCGGCTTCAAGAACGAAGGTAAAGGTCGACATCTCCGCTTCTGTCAAGCGATTCAACAACGGGCCATCCAGAACAAGATCAAGCCCAGGTATGACCCGGAAGCTATCTGCAGCGATCTCGTCAATCCGCCAGATCTTGGACTTAAATACCTCGGGCGCCGAGCGAAGGGTAAGAGTCGCATTGACGAAACGATCACTCGTCTCGTTCGAGATGCCAAGCTCGCGTATCACAGGGATGGCGTTCTGGAAATCTGCAAGGTTCAGCTTCGCCACCAAGGTGGCAAGGATTTTTACTTCTTTAGGCTGGACTTCTTCTTGGGGCGTGAGGGGCTGAACGATGTCGTCCATGCGCAACCATCCTTGTCGTTATGCCCAAGGGAGTGCCGGAATTGGCCGGCCAGGGAGCCCCTCTTGAGCTGATGGCGGGATGATAGCTCTTCTAGTGAGAGCCGTAATGTGCCTTTGGTCGTTACTGATTTCTCATCCCATCATCGAATGGCCGCTAGGTAGACCAGAGCAATCCGCCTGCCAAAAGCCCCTAGGACAAAATCCGATATTGGTAACACATCCGAAAAATCCACTCAGAGCCAGCCTTTTTGTGGGGGTAAAAACGCGGACAAATAAAAAAGGGTCGCGAGATAAAATCTCGCAACCCCTTGAATAATATGGTCGGGACGGAGTGATTCGAACACTCGACCCCTAGCACCCCATGCAAGCGGACTGATCCACAGCCCGCCAAAACAGAGGCTTCGCGCCGGGCGCTCGCTGCAACGATGCCCAACCGTGCGCAACCGTGTTGTACAAATTCACTCGAAAAGTCACTGAGCCTTTTTGGCACCATCCCCGGCGTCCTGCCGACCGTTACCAATCCAAAACCCTACAGCTCGTCGCCTCACCCTCGCCCGCTCGTCACGTCTCGATTACTGTATATCCAAACAGTACAAAGCAAGGCGCCTTCCGTGGATCCCTCCGATATCGAAAACACCGACGACTGGCTCGGCTGCCCGACGCCGCTTGAAACCTGCCGGCACCAGCTTGCCCTCTACGAAAATGAGTTCGAGGAACTGAACCTGCAACTGCGCCACGCAAGGGAACGGATATTCAAGCTGGTCGAGATGCACGCCGAGATCAGCAAGGAGTGCGACACTCTAAGGTCACAGCTGACCACAGCCAAAGCTGAAGCCGCGGAGGCGAACAGTCGCGCCAGCGACATCGAAACTCGGAGCAACTGGGAACTGATGGCGAAGAACAGGCACATCAGCGAACTGAAGGCCGAGGTCTTGGCTTTACAAGGCAAGAGCATATTTCCAAAATCCCCTGATCCAATACCGCTGGACTGAGCGCCTTTATTCGACACGCGACGGAATCAACGTCCGGATATAGGCTTGGCACGCCTGCAGCGCAATCAGTCCACGGTCACCGCTGTCGGTGATGGCGACAATTCTTTGAGCATGCGCCGGGTCAAGTCGGGCTCGTACGGCTGCATGATCCACGCCGCCGGCGTCGGCGGTGGCTGGCACCCCGCAGCCTTTGGCAGCGTCGGTTGCGTCGAGGAGGACTGACAACCGCAAATCAGAAGTGGCAAGGCGATCGCGCAGGCGATCTTGGTCACGTTGGGCATCGGTCATTTTCCTGAAGTGGGTTTGCTCGCTGGCCGCCAGCCGCTGCTCGAGCGCCAGACGCTTGTCCTGCTCGGCCTGCTGTGCAGTGGCCGCGGCCTGGGTCAGTTGATTGAGGGTTTCGGCGTGCTGCTGGGACTGCTCGGCCAACTGCTTGCCGTAGCGCCAGTCCTGAAACTGCCAGGCGCTGCCGGCGCCGATCAGTACCAGCGCTATCGCGCCCACCGCTTTCCACGGAACGGCAATCACGCCAGCACCTTCAGCGCCTTGGCGTACAGTGCAGCGCGATCCTCGGCGCCGTTCGGCACCCGCCCCCGCCGGCCGGTGTTGATGATGCTGCCGATGTTTGCATTGTCGCCGGCATCGGCCAGGTCATTCAGGCCGTTCTTTTTCCAGAACCACGCCGCCGACATAGCGGCATGCTGTGGAAGCTCAAGCTGTTCCGGATGATTGATCAGGTCCAGGCCCAGAGCTTCGCCGCACGCGGCATAGTTCGCCCGCCCGGTCACTTGGATCAGGCCGCGCCCTCGGTACTTGAGGCCGTCACCGGCCACGGTGTTTCCCAAATCCTTGCGACCTTCGTAACCGCGCTGTGCGGCGGTCGGCCCCCAGATCTCGCGCACGTACAGCAGCTGACCAGATTCATGGCCAATCTGCGCGATGAACGCAGCAGCGCGCTTGGTGCCGACAATCTGGTACCGCTGCATTGCCGTATTCAGGGCAGGGGCAAAAACGCCGGCTTTCGCGCCGGCGTTCGGGAGGATCTGCAGCAACTGCTGCTGGGTGATGGTCATCGGCTTTCTCCAGGCAAAAAAATCCCGCTCAATGGCGGGTTCTTATCTTCGTTGTCGATTACGCAGGCCTTACCGGACGGAAAGTCTGATCCGGAAAATGATCAGCGCCTTCTTTCCAGCCCCGGATGAGCGTCCGGTACGCGCGCCATTGCTGCTCAGTACCTGGTAATGCATCCGGGGCACTGTCCTCCATGGCGATCAGTTGGTTGGCGATAAAATCCATTTCTTCAGTCCGCCACGCATCTTCAATGGTGCCGAGTTGGCCTATAGAAAGCGGAGGCTGTACGTACTCGGCGATCTCCCCGAAATCGCCTGCAATGGCACGGGCATGCAGTTCGCGGCCGTATTCCTCGACATCATCCGGAGACGCCGTGAAACCCACCTCTTCGCTCAGCCAGTCGAATGTGACCGATAGGTTCACGATGGTGTGTGCAGCATTCCCCCATACCGGCGAATGCGGATTTGAATACGTCATCACGAAACCCTCTGAAAAAGTGTTCGACCGCCGGCCACAGTGTCGCCCATACAGCGCCAGGTGCCGGTAGGACTGGACGTACCCTGACCGATAGCGAACGCGTATTGGAGATTTCCACCAACCGTTGTAGCGCCCGGGGTCAGTGCCGTATTGGTCAGGCAGAATGCGTAAGAGCCGATGCCGCCGACGCCGATAGCAGCAAGCTTTGCGGCGGCAATTGCATCGTTCCAAGCAGTGCTGCCGTTGATCCTGAATTCATTCCCGTTCAGCACCACCGCATTCAGCGTGCCAGATGCTGAGTTGATCAGGCGTACGTCATAGTCTGTGGTGGTGTTGTTGAAGTGAAAGTCGATGAATGGGATGGGTGCGGTGATTTCAACAGCGCCAATCGACAGCGAAGCAGTCGGTCCCAATCCCACAGCCTCCCGTTGAGCAGCCTGGTTTGCAGCTGCAAGCAACGTTCTGGCGGCTCCTGTAAATGCAGTCACAGCCATGGTGTCAGCGGCGGTGAAATAAGGAATTCGGTCTGCTACTCCTGTCACCGCCGCTAATGCGTTGATCGCCGCCGATGATGCAAGGGAGCCAAACTTGTTGACCAGTATGCGAAGTTGATCAGCCGAGTCCTTGACGTAGCCCTGCATCGGAGCCAATGCATATACCCCAGCGCCAGCGGTCGAGCCTTGGTAAGGCGGAATAATGGAAATGACCGAATCGCTCGCCACGTTGCCAACTTCGTACCAGCGACCGTCTGGACCGAGAAACGCATCACCCACTCGCGCGTTGGCGGCGAACGCGGTGTTCGTTCCGGTAACCGTGGGATTATTTTGGACGACAGAAACCGTCCCGGACTTGTACCAGGGCATCGAGTATCTCCAGAATATTTTTTGAGTCAGGCCAGCAATTTGGCGCAAAGGAATGGCCGGTGGCCCTGATCGGTCCAAGCTGTAAAGGCAAGGCTGTACATCATGATGCGGCCGCCGGCGTAATCGACCCCAAGAGCGCAGCCGCCGCCGGTACCGTCGTTGTGGCAGTTCATCGTGAAAGGATTGAGGGACACGTACTCACCTACCCCCAGACTCTTGTTGATGCCCCATAAGTACCGACGCCCAACACTAAGCTGCTCGGTTCCGAGATACGTCCAGTTGCCTGAAGCGAACGTAACGACCACCGCCGGGGCCCCGCTGTCGTAAACAAGCGCGCCAGCGCCATCCCACAGCCGCATCCCATAAGCAGCGGTACCCATCGAAGCCCATGCCGCCACGAAATACTGCCCACTGAGAGTTTCATTCACCCGTGACGCGTTCATGGCAAAGCCAGTCCAGTTACCCGGCCCTCCCGTAAACCACACTGAAATGGGAACCTGAATCGCGCCGCCCTGATCAGGACGAATAAACACCATTGGCGGGTCTTGGCTGGTCACCGCCCGGGCAAACGTACCTGATGCAGTTGCAACGCCGGAATAGGTACCCTTGGTGAGAAGGCAGAGCCTGGGTGCCTCAGAATCAATTTGAACAAACGAGTTGTCATTGATGCTCTGAAAGCCGTAACTCATGTCGAATACCTGATGGCGTATCCCTTGGCGACGATCCTTGTCTGAATTGTCGAGGCGCTGGCTGACGGATTCTTAGGCCTGACAATCACTTGGCCGACGGCAGTCGTGACATAGGGATAGGACTTGGCATTGCCGCTACCGTCTGTTTCTGACGACTGCACATCCTGTGCACGCATCGGAATGATCATGAACACGCAGTTGGCTGGGTTGAAGCCTGGAATATTGAGTGTGTAGCTGGGCGTGCTACCGCTGAAGTCGATCACGCCCTGCCACAGCACCTGATAGGTAAAGCTGTTGGTATCCATCCCGAGATTGCCATTCTCGTCCCAGACTCTTGCTCCATAGGTCATGCGTCCAGATCTCCAAGCTGCACCCGTTTCACGCCGTTTTGATCGAACACCTTTATCGCTCTGTTGGTCATCGTCAGTCGCCCGCCACCGGGCGCTGGCCCGTTGAACTCGAGGTTTCCTGCTTTATCCAAGCGCCAACCCAGCGCACCGGCAACATAGTTGTCGGATTGCAAGTACTGGCCGATTTTCAGCATCGTGATGCTGCCGTCCTGAATAAATGCCGAGTTCATGAACACCTGGCCACCCTGCACTGCAAACGGCACCGAGATGGCGCCGCCGGCGATGGTGTTGACGATGGCAAACCGGTCTGCCGCAACCAGGAACTGGCTTTGCAATCCGGCGCCGGTGTTTTCGATACCAAGTCCGATGCCGGCCGCGACATACTGCCCGTTCGCCGTTACCTGCATTTTCACAGACCACATCGTGGACAACTTGCCGTCCGTATTGGCCTGCGCCTGCGAAACCTGCTGAACAATCGCCGTGTTGTCACCCACAGTCGCCTGTAGCGTTTCGGTCGCTGTTACCTGAGCCTGATCCTGCGTGGCTCTGACGACCACTTCCCGGCTATAAGCGGCCTGGGTGTCCCAGAGCTTCAGCGCTCCCTGAAGATCTCCCTCGCCGCCATCATCGCGATACGCAGCTCGGAGAACCTGCAAGCTCTTGGTTTCCGCTGATAGGTCAGTGATGCTCGCCGTGTTCTGCTGAACCTGCTGAGCCAGTCCGTTGGCACTTTCCACGGTCTGGCCCACATCGAGCCAGTAAAGCGGATTCGGCGGCGGCGCATTGAGTGGCACAGGCCCAGTGGCCTGATAGATCCGCTTACCCTGCACCACCAGGTCGTATTCGACATACGTAGCCTCTGGGTCATAGCCTTCCAGCCCGTCGAGTGCATCGATCTGCTCCTGCAGCCCAGGAATCTTATTGATCTCTTCGAGTAGATGCTCACCAAGTTCCGTCTCGGTGATCTTCCCAGCCAAAGCGGCGAGGTAAGCCGAAACATCGTTTGAGGTTTGGGCAGGAACATAAAGGAAGGCACTTTTGCCATAAGCGTTCGATGAGCGGATGAAGTAGTAGTAGTTCGTCCAGAAACCCAAACCGTTGTGAGTGAACGTCAGGCCTTGCCCCAGATACTCGGCATCAGCAGCCGTTGCCGTTGGCGAGGTGCTGAAGAAGTATTCGTAAGTCCCTCCGTTCAGGCCGTTTTGCGAGTTGCTCGGTATCAGCACAATGCTGTCGATCGAGGACTGCACCACGCAGCTTTCTGGAATTGGCGGCCCGTTGATGCTGACGGTGATTGTCGCCTCACCGGAGCGCGCCATAGGCCCAACCGCCGCCACGCTCATTGTGTAATTGCCGGATGGCAGGCCGTTGATGGCGATCTCCGTCGAGGTGGCAGGAACGTTGTGCGACTGCACCGCGCTCGCGCCCTGCCGGATGATGACGATGTATTCCTTGACGATGCCCGTCGGCGGCAGCCACGACAGCACGCCCTGAGTAACCTCGGCGGTGGTGTCTTGCGTCCATGTGACCGCACTCGGTGTGCCGAGACCGCCGGCCGGCAGATTGATGAAGCCAATCGGGTTGTACGGCTGGCCCACGGCATCATCGAATATCGCCGCTTCGTATTGTTTGACCTGGACGGTGCAGCCTTCGCTGTCGCCCATGGACCAGTCCGAAACGATGAACTCGCCCAGGATGTTCAGCGACGGCAGGTTTACTCGCACCACGCGGCCCGGCCGGCAGTTGTAGCCGGCGAAGTTCATCGGAATGCTGATCGCCCCGCCCGCGCGCCGACGGCGCAACTCCATGTTCGCCAGGCGCTGGGCCTGATACGGATCGGTGACGTAGGAATAGGTCAGCGTTTCTGCCGCTTCGCCGCCGTCCTCAACGATCCATTCGGCGACACTGACCTCCGGGTAATCGGTTTCCGTCCAAGACTGCGACGGATCAATGAACGTGCCCCGGACGGTGTTGATTGCCGAGTCATTGGTCGGCTCGGTGCTGCCGGTGACTGTGCCGATCACCATGTCCTCGGTGATTTCGAAGTCATAAGGGCCGTAGTACGCGCCCGCCTGAAGCATCCAGCGGCCGCCGACACGGATCAGATGCCCACCGCAGGCCGCCTCAAGCTTCTGCAGCACACCCGTACGCTGCTCGTCCGCACCGATCACGCAGCCGCTGCGATAGCGCTGACTGGTCGAGCCATCGGCATTGGTCAGGGCCTCGTCGCACACGTTGGCAGCACTGGCGAAGGTTTCGAACACGATCTCGTCGTCCGGCACGCCGCAACGCGCGCGCAGGAACCAGAGCAGATGCAACGCGGTATTGGCGCTATAAACCGCGGTACCGGTACGTGGGTCGTACACGTCGTTGCGGCCGCGCACCACGAAACGGGTGTCCGGGATGCCCGACGGGAATTTCTCTGCGCTGTACTGCAGCGAAACCCGAACGAACGACAGGCCACGGCCGATCTGACTGTCCTTCCAGTCTGGGCAGTTGGCCTTCAGGAAGGCGTTCACCTGGGTCGGATTGACCACCAGCTCATAAGTCGCCTGCGCGCCGTAGCTGCCGATCTCTTCCTCGCCCAGATAGATGTTCTCAAGTGCGGTGATCGGGCCTTCGCACAACACGTACACCAGGTGCAGCCATTCGCCCTCACCCTGCGCGCCAGCCTGCTCTTGCGCCCAGACCAGCACTCCGCCGGTTGAAACTCGGCCGAGGATAAAGCGAACCGGTGCTTTCGACGATCGCACGGTCTGCGCCGACGGCTCGTTGTCGCGCAGGGGCGACTTGGTGTTGAGCTTTTCCTGCTGCTCCGATGCGTAGAAGGCCAGCGCAGCGCCAGCGACTGCGCCCCACGGGCCGCCTTGGGCAAAACCAACAACCGCACCAACCACAACCGAGGCAAGTTTTCTGACGCCGCCGCTCATTCAACCCTCCACGCGGCCAGTGGCTCGCATACGACACGGGCTGCGCCGTCGTCGGTTGTTGCCCAATAATCGCCAGCCCAGAAAACAGCCATGCTTCGGCCGCCGGGGGCGTCGTACAGCACCACGTCACCGCGCTGGATGAACGTCAGCGGCACCCTTGCAAAATGGGCATCCCACGCCGCCTCAAGGCTGCCGTGCTGCTTTTTCAGCTGCCGCTTGGCGCCGGTTTCCGTGGTGTACTTGCCGCGATAGTTCTCGGCCGGATCGACGCCACAAATCGCCGCCGTGCAGTCCGCAGCAAACAGGCAGCAGTCAAATTCGCCCCATGAAAAAGGCCGCTCTTGGGCGGCCTTGATCACGTCGTTCAGACGGGTTGTCCAGTCTCGGTAGCGCATGGCTAACTTCCATAGGTGAATGTCGGTGCGTCTTTCTTCGAGCCCCAATAAATGGGCCACTCGGACATCTGAGCGATGGCATAGAAGAACCGGTCGCCGTCATGGCGCGCGCGGTGGTTTTCATCGGTGAAGCGTTCGGTACCGGTGCGGCTCCACTCAGCCATACGGTCAACGACGGGAACAGTGATGCTGTTGCCGTCCTGGCCGTTGCCGGCGAACGAGAACTTGGCTGCATCCATCCGGCCGGAAAACAGGATGTCCGCCGCGTAGTTGCCAGCCTCGTCGAACACCACGAACAGGACCTTGGCCATACGGCCGCGGCAACCGCGTACGTTCGTCTCGGAGAGGATGTAGGCATCCAGGCCGCTGAGGGTGAGCTCGACCGACATTGGCGAACCGGAGTTGTCGCTTTCCTGCGACTGGCTGACCTGGCCGAAATTGCCAACACCCTGATAGGTGATGCCGTCGACCACCAGGTCGCCGGTGCCGGTATGCGCGAAGACCATGCCGTCGACGAAGTCGAGCTGCACGGCGTACACCGGCATGAACCGTCCGGTGGCAATGATGTTCACCACGTTCTGGCTGAACGGGAATGCTGAGGGCATCAGAAGGCCTCCCTGAATTGATAGCTGCCGTTCGACACCACAGGGCGCACGGACATGGACCAGGTGTCAGAGGTCATCCGCATTTCCGAGTAGGGGTTGAGGTACTCGACGGCGGTACCGGCCGTGAGCGTCTTGCGGATCCGCTTGTTGAGCAGCACAGTCACTCTGCCCTGCGCATTTGCTGATGCAGGATCGGTGACTTCAAACATCTCGCCGGCGATGGTGATGTAGTCGCCGGCGCTGAAAGCGGGCGCGTTCGCCGTTGCGCCGCCGATGACCATCGATCGCGCCTGAGCGTTACCGGTGACCACCGTCAGTGCGCCGACACTGTTCGTCCTGCGCCGGGTGAACGCCGGAAGGTTGAAGGTGCCCATCATGCCGTCGAGTCTCCCAAGGAACGCCGACAGCTCGCGCTCCTGAGCCCTCGTCAATAGCCCGAAGGTCAGCGTGCACTGCCAGTAGGCGCCCGGGTAGCCGATGATTTGCTGGGCGTTCGAAAGTGTCGAAGTGAACGCCCTGCTGTTGTTGACGATGCCCCACGTCATTTCTGACGGGCGCAACGAAGCCGGCCACGTGAGAGCCATGCGGTACTCCTTAAAGGCTTATCGCCGCGCAATCAGCTGGCGGATGGTTCCGTTTTGTTTCAGGTCGCGCACGACCAGCTCGTAGCCCCCCTTCGCCCCCTGCATCGCGGCCTCCTTGACCATGTTGACGGTGGCCTCATCTGGAGTGCCTTGAAAGCTGAAACTTTGCTGGATGACCGGGGCAGCGGGTGACGCCGAGGAGATCGGCACGACATTGGATTTCGTGGTTACGGCAGCCGATCCGACGTAGCCGCCATCCGCGTACCCTTTCGAGTTCGCGTTCATGCGCTCGAGGAATTCCCGGGCGCCTGGCTGGCTGACCACATCCTTGCGCACCACGAACTCACCGCCGTGTACCACACCCTTCGGCTCGAACTTGCCGCCGTCGCCGGTATAACCACCGTCGGAAAAGCCGTACTTCGAGCTGTAACCGGCCGCCGATGCGCCCAGACTGGAGGACGTGGCAGCAGCCGATCCAGCCGCGAAGCCATTACCAGCAGCAGATGCACCAGCACCCGCCAGCCCGCTGAACAGCGTGCCGAAGATGCCCACCGCCGCCTGACGCACCTGGATGCGGATCAGGTCGGCGATGATGCCGTCCGCCAGATCCTTGAACGACAGCTTCCCGGTCTTCACGAACTGGATGATGCCGTCCTCCATGTTGCTGAAGGCGTTGGTGAACAGGTTGCGGGTTTGGCCGGCAACATCGCGGGCCTGCTCGGAGTAGGTCTGAAACGCCGATGAGGCGCCGAGCGACCAGTCCGATTGGGCTTTGTCTACGTCCGAGTAATACTGCTGCTGCATCGCGAGGCGAGTTTGCAGCGCCGAACGCAGGGCTTCAGTCTCCTGGTTGTAAAGGTTGTCGCTGATCCTTCCTTCGTTGTGCTGCTGCTCCAGTGCGTCCAGTTGAGACTGGTACTGCTGCTGGATATTGAGCTGCTCCTGCAGGCGCTGCCGCTGCTGATCCCCCATTCCCATGCCGGCCAGATTGTTGTCCAGCCCGGTCTGAGCCTTCGCCAACTGGCTTGCAAGGTTGGTCTGGAATGCGGCGAGCTTTTGCGTCTCGTCGGTCGCGATCTTGCGCAGCGCGTTTTCCTTTTCGAGCGCTGCGTTCTTCTTCAGTTGAGCGGTGATCAGCTCCTGGTTGGCCAACAACGATTTTTGATCAGCCGTCAGGGTCTGCTTGCCCTTGATGTCAGCGAGTTCCTGCTCCCACTTCACAAGGGCCTGGCCGGCGGCGCCGAGCTTGTCGACCTCACCTTTCTGCACTCCGATCAGCGAGTTCTGCTGTTGCAGCACGGCATATTGCTGGCGGGCTTGGTCGAGCGCCTTCATGCCGGCGTCTTCGGTATAAGCCTTCGGCTTTTTCTCCTCGGACTCCTTGTAGATGGAGTTCTCGCGAATCGCTTTTAGTGCTGTGGCCTCCTGCTCAGCGGTGATGGTATAGCCTGCTGTGCGAGCGGCGTTGATGCGTTTTTCCTCATCCTCAAGCGCCTTGTTCATTTTCTGGCGCTTGGTGAAGTTCTGCTCAAGGCTCTTTTCAAAAGCCTCGTAAGCCACTTGCCCATCACGCTGAACTTGGGCTGTACGGGCGGCATCGTCAGCAGCCTTCTGCTCAGCCTTCGACTTCTTGTCGTAGGCATCGAGCTCGGCCTGCAGCGAAGCGATCCGCTCTCTGGTGTTGTCGTCCTCATAACCAGTATCAAGGGTAGATTTCAGGTAATTGATCTTCTGCTGAATCGCCTTTACGTCCGGGCCGGTGTTCGACTCGCGCCCGATACCGAGGATTGCATCCCAGCCACTCTTCGCGGCGCCTGCAAGATCGTTCCATGCCTTTTCGAGCGAGCCCAAGTTTGACTTCATAGTTGCGGCTCGCTCACCCAAAGCCTTGGCGTAAGCTTCCTGAGCGATGGCTGCAGCGGCCTCCTTCTCGCCCATCTCCTGCGCCGCTCGGACCTGCTCATATACCGAAGCGGTCAAGAAGTTGTACTTGTTGTTGAGTTCAGCGACCGCCTTCACCGGGTCGTCCGCCAGCCGCACAAACTCTGCGATGGTTTCTGACACTGCCTTCCCGGTCGCCTTCTCGTAGGCGATGGCGGAAGTTGCGATTTGCTCGAAGCTGGAACTGGCGATCTTCCCTGTACCGGCGAGCTGCGCAAGCGCCGCGGCAGCATCCGCCGTAGTGCCGACGGTGCCACTGACGCGCTTGGCCATTTCAGACAGCGCGAGCGTCGTGGTGCCGGCAGCATTACCGGTTGTTACGAGGGAAAGGCGGTAGGCATCCTGCTCTTTCGAGCCTTGGTAGTAGGCCAGACCGAGCACGCCTACCGCTGCCGCAGCCACAGTGAAAGGATTGACCAGGCCGAGGACATAGCCGCCCAGCGCTTTTGCTGCCGGCCCAACACCTCCGAACATATCTTTAAGCTGCCCACCTTGCTGTAGGAAAACGGTGAGTGGCGCCTGACCGCCCTGGAGCGATACGGCGATATCAGTGAACTGCGCAGGGACTCCCCGCAATGCGGCAGCTGTCGCCTTCGCCGTCATGCCGGTTTTTCCGAGGTCCGCGTTGAAGCGCCCCAAATCAGCTCGGGTGGTGTTGATCTTCGATTGGTATTCGGAAAACGTGTCCGCATCGATCAAGCCGAGCTTGCGGTTTTTGGCCAGTTCCTTCTCTTGCTTGTCCAACTCGCCCAGTTTTCGGGTGACTGGGTCAATTCGCCCGAGTAGATCTGCTAACTCGGAGGTTTGTGCCTCCGTCGCGTTTGCAGCTTCGAGAGCAGATTTAGCAGATAGATCCTGCGTTCGATTGAGCGCAGCGCCACGGACATTCGCCTCTGCTTGAAGCTTCGACAAGTTGGCGGAGGATCTGCCCGTCCTGTCGAGCTCAGCTCCCGCTGCCTGCGCTGCAGTAGAGGTTCCCAGTAGTGCCTGGCGAGCCTCCACGGCCTCTTTAGCAAGTCGCAGAAGACGGGCCGATGCCTGATCTGCCGTCTCTCCAACCCTAGAGCTAGCTGCGCTGGCAGCGTCAGCACTAGGCGCGTAGGCTGACATCGCCGACCCGGCCTTTTCAATACGCTGAGTAGTCTGGCTGAGTGACAAGCCCAAAGCATTGATGGCTTGGACTGACGCGTCTTGCTTCGAGTTGAGCAACTGGAGTTCGCGCACTATCTGTTGAGTGCTGGCGCCAATGCCCGATACAGCCTCCTCGAATGCACGTCCGAAGCGACGAGCTGATCCTTCCGACTTGGAGCTCGACTCTCCGACCTTTTCGATACCGTCACTGGCCTTGTCTAGAGCAGGCTTGACCCGCAGACCGGAGGCTTCCAGCGCCTCAAGCGCGCGCTTGATGTCGGCAGCCTTTTGCTCGGCGTCCCGGCTGTCGATTTCCAGAACGAGGCGGGATGTCTGAGCCATTGTCTTTCTCCAGGCGCAAAAAAACCCGCCGGAGCGGGTTATTCATTGGGTGCTGATTCAGCTGTTCGCGTTGAGACAGACTCGATATGCCTCATTGCGGAATTCTTTTACTGCTTCTTCCTTCATGGTGTCTGTGATCATGACTTGCTTTTCGTAAGCCTTGAGAACCACCCCTCTGGCGAATTTGCTGCCATCACCAATTTTGTCGAGCGAGTCCTCGAGCAGCTCACCTTTTTGACGAGCAGTCATTGCCTCACCGGCCAAGGCAGAAATTTTCTTGCAAGAGCTTTCGGCAGCCTGCGCCGACATTGAAAAAAGCGCAGTTACAGCAATGAGTGCGGCGATTATCGTTCTCATAAGTCCTCGCTATTTCGCGTACTTGTACGGCTCGGGTGCAGTAAGAAGCGGCTCCGCTTTATCCCACATGCCGCGGTACCCGCGAACCGAATACGAGTAGCCTGGTTTCAGATCAAGCAATAGCCCGCGCAGATCACCGCCGGCGCATGCGGCATTGTTCTTGATGCTCAGCTGCACAGGGCCAGGCTTGTGGTAAAGCTTCACCGATTTTCCGCTACTTGTTTCAGCAGCAAGCCTTTCGTTCAAGAACACCTGCATGCCGGCACCTAAGCAGCTCAAAGCGCCAGCGTCTTGCGTGAAAACAATACGCGCATCATCTGCTGCGCTTGGCTTACCGAAAGCGAAAACATCCTCTGCTGGGACCTGAGAGGCCTTTTCTGGCGCGACTCTAGTTGTTTCGCAGCCCGCCAGCAGCAGGAATGCAACACCAAATGCTATTTGTCTTTTCAAAGACACCCCCTCCCTGTTTGAAGGAGGAATCTAGCACCAACGGGAGGGCCTCGACAAAATCACTCTTCGTCGCCAGCCAAACACACCGCATCCAGAGCAAACATCACATCGTCAACCTCATCGCGCGGCAGCGGCGACGGATGCGATTCCAGCCAATCGGAGATTTCCCGCGCCGACAGTGGCAGAGGGAACGCCCCGGCCATGCCGGCGATGTAGCGGCGGCCGCGGCACACGTTGCGATAGAGATTCAGCAAGTACGCGGTGATCGGGTCGTTCTCGGGCTCATCCGGTACCGCTAGTTTCAGGCGCGCGTAGACCGCGCGGCGCTTCTCGCTTTCCCCGCCCCACTCTTGCTCCCACTCGAAGCGGCAGACGGCTTTCCCACCGACTCAGCTCGCTCTTCGGCGGAGTCATTGGCTGCAGCAGCACCCTCACGCAGGACGAAGACGAAGAACTCGATGTTGGTCTCCAGCAGCTCGGCGGCGATCTCCGGGCTGTACTTGATCGGGCTGCCCTCGGCATCGAGTACGCCATCCCAGTCCTTCACGATGAAGCTTGCCAGCAGCATCGAGTGGTTCTGGTGCTCGGTCTTCTCGCCGGCTACCACGCCAACCTGGCCCTCTTCAAACCGCGCATCGTTGCGCTGAATGCGGCGGCGCATGCGCTCCAGCGCGACCTGATACTCAGGGTTGTCGATGCCGGCCAGCAGCACCTTGGTGTCCTTGTCGAAGTTCGCCCAGCGCTCGCCGGTGACTGCCGGCTTCTTTTTGCCCAGTTGCAGAGCCATGGTAATTCCTCAACGCCGCGCCGATAAAAGGGCCGCCCCGGCCGGCGTGAATGCCGGGGTGGCCAAAGGTCGAGCTGGTTTATGCAGTGACGGTGATCGCCGCCGTGCTGGTTTTGGTGACGTCCGACACGCTGGTGGCAGTAATAGTCGCGGAGCCAGCAGAAACGCCGGTGACCAGTCCAGAAGAGCTGACAGTGGCAACGCTCGGTGCCGAACTGGACCAAGTGACGTTTTGCGCGGCTTCGGCCGGCAATGCCGACGCAGTGAGCTGACGAGTCGCGGCTACCGCGATGGAGGCAGTCGCTGGCGCCACCGAGACGCTGGTCACCGGCACGAACGGAACGCGGGTGATGGTCGGGCTGACCTTCGCCACGGTGTAGTTCAGCGTCACCTCGATCAAGTCGCGCTTGCCACCATTCGGTAGTTCGCCGTCCACTTCCACCGCAGGGAAGTTGAAGGTGTACTTGTTGCCCAGGCTGTCGGTGATCGGGAACACGACGCCGATTGGCGCGCGGGTGAAGGTGTTCTTCCAGATCTCCCACGCCCGCTTCGACCAGGCGAGCGTGATGCTGCCGGTGATCGCCGCTTCGGTCGCAATGTGTGCACCCGGGCCGAGACTGTCAGAGCCGAGGCAGCGCTGCGTTTGCAGGCTGTTGTCGAGGTTGACGGTCATGGCCGAAACACATGCCACGCCTTCCAGCGACTGGCCATTCACCAGGATCGTGCCGACGTTGTTGTTCGATAGGAACGGGGTGGTGGTCGGTGCGTTCGGCGAGACGACGATCGAGGTCTCGCTGTCGGCGTAGTCCAGGCACGCCATGTTGAAGGTGGCGGTGATCTTGCCGTCGGACGGGATGTCGAGCGAGAAGGTCGAAACATGCGCCCCCTTGAACACACCATGGACGCCGATGTCGTCGTAGCCCTTGGCGATGCTGAAGGTGTGACGAGTATCACCGACGCTCAGCACATTACCGGTCCAGTTGCCGTAGAAAGCGGCCTCCAGCAGCTGATCGAACGAGCCGAACGAGAATTCCGCCGTCAGATCTCCGCCGATATCGATGCTGGTGGCCACCGAGCCTTGGCTCAGCCGGGTGTCGGTGATTTCGTCACTGACTTGGGTGTTGACGGTCGGGGTCAGCGCATTGCCGGTCAGGCGCAGCGTGTCCCAGGTGCCGGTCGGGGTAACGCCGGGCGTCACCTCGGGAATGATGTGTGAAACGACTTTTGCGCCAGAGCTCATTGGAGCCTCCTATTCGCGGGCATAAAAAAACCCGCTCAAGGCGGGATTGGCTGGCTTGGGTGGTTCAGCTCTGTTGCTGCTTGATTCGGACCATTCCGTCGTCGAGCATTTCGATGCTGGAAGCTTTGACGACGATGTCAGGCTTACTGATTGAGCCAGATAGGCTGAGCCCGATGCCGGCCGCAACGTACTTGCCGTCGAGCAGCTCGAATTTCACGGCCCACTGCGGAGCCAGCTTCGGCTTCTCAGTGCTGGATTCGTTGCTTGACTCCTGACGAATGTACGTCACGCCATCAACGATGATGAATGGTTTTGGCGAAGGCTCTGCTGCGGACGGAGAGCCAGACTCCTCCTTATCAAGATCACCGATCCTGACCGGGCCCATCGGCCCTCCGTTGATCTCGAGCAAACCTTTGGTGAACTTCCAGCCGGACACACCCGACACGTAATCTGCGCTCTGCATTTTCCCTCTCAGCCGGCGCGAAACCGGATGTTGACGTTGATTTGGTAGAAGCCCTCGAACTCACCGGCGACCACTTGGCTGGCTTCCATGCATTCAAGGTCCCCGGACATCCAGTAGGCGAAGTGCGCTTCGAGCGCGTCGGCCAGCTCGTTGATGGCCTTGGTGCCGGTGCGCTCTCGGGCGAAGCACTGGACGCTGATCTGCCCGGGCTTGCGGGTGTGCGGCCGATCGGCCATGCCAGCCATGAAGGCCGGGGCGTACTGGATATTCAGCCGGCACCAGAGGCCGGTCGCCGGCGGCGTGAACACTTCCGGCTGGTTCGGGTAATCGATCCGCGCCTGGTCAATGCCGGTGAAGGCCACCATCCGGCCGGTGATGAGCTGCCTGATCTGCTCGAAGGTCATGTGTAGGCCTCAGATACGCCGATGAAGGCAAGGTCGTAGACACCGCCCGGAGCCTGCGTGGAATGCCCCAGCTCCAGCATCTCGCCGTAGGGGCTGTTCGTTTGGATGTAGATCACGGGAAACTGCCCCGATGCCTTGATGAGCATGCTGCCCTTGCTGATGGTTTCGCGGCCGGACGGGTCGATGATGTCGGTCACGGTAAAGTCCGGAGCGCCGATCGAGACCAGATGACTGCCTCGGAATGTGCCGCCGATGTACCCTTTCCCAGCCGCCTGCGCTTTGACGAAGTAGTTCTCTTCGCGCTCTCGCTTGGTCAGCTTCTTGAAGGCCTTGCCACCGGTGCGCGCAGCGTTGCGTGCGTCTACGTTCGCGTCATAGGCATCAGCCAGCGCTACGTTCTTCGTGCGCAACGCCACGTTGGCCTGCCATAGGTCAGGGTTGCCGACCGGCGAACGGTTCACCACCTCTGTGAGCATGGCGGTCGCGATCACGCGCGCCATCTGAGTGATGTCCTCACCTGCCTGGTCGGCGAACTCCGTGAGGCTATGGCTCCAGCCCGCTTTGTTGGCCATCAGACTTTCCTCAGCTGGATCTCGTAATGGGCGCCGGCCGGGTCGGTCTGGACGTTGACCACGTCGAAATCGTTAATCTTGTGGCCGATGTCCGGAACCCCGCCGATCGTTTCGTTGGTCAGCGCGATCAGCAGTTGGTCGGTGCCGCGAATGTTCACGCCGTCGACCTGGGCAATCTTGAAGGCGTCGAACACGCCCCGTCCGGTGTAGGCGATGACAACAGGGTCACCCGCCACCTCATTGACCGGATCCCACGTTCCCGGCAGCATCACGCCGCCGCTGAAGGGCTGCACAGCGTCCGCCAGGTCAGTGTCGAAGGCCTCGGCCAGATCCGCCTGGATCTCCTCACGTAGGCCCATGGGTCACCTGTACACGTTGAAGCTGAAGCCGCTAGCGCGCCATGGCGCGAGCAGGTCCAGGGCGAATTGGACGCCATCGGGAAGCGCGGTGGATTTGCTGGTGTCGATCGAGGCGAACGTCTTGCTGGTGGTCACCGATCCAGCCTTCACTGTCTTGGCTTCCAGCGATCCCTCGGTCTGCTGCTGGTACAGCTTGCCCTCAGACGCGACTACCGCCAGCTCGGCGCCGGCCTGCTTCACCTCTTCGGGAATGGCGTCCATGTCGATACCGACCAGGTTGAGCGAGGTCAGATAGGCATTCGCCTGCAGCACGGCGCGAGCTTTCTTGTCGTCTGGCGCCCATGAAGGCCCGAGCTCGGCGTCAACGTCCGCCACGGTGATGTAGGTAGCCATCAGGCCTCCGCTTGAATGAGTGGGGCCGAAGCCCCAGTTGTTACTGGTTGGCCTTCAACAACGCGAGCAGCTCAGGCTTCGAGTCGTTGACCTTGTAGGTCACGCCCTTGGCGTCGAGCTGTTCCTTGATCTGCACGACCGTCAGCTCGTCGAGCGGATCGGTCGCATTGGCCAAGCGATTTTTATCTGCCTGCACCAGCAAGTCATCGACCTGTTTCTGCAGCTCCTCCGACTTACTCACAGCGGAATCGCGATCGCTTGCCAAGCGCTGCATGCCCGACTGAATGCCGGCCAGGGCTTCATACAGGTGCATCGCTGGGCCTTCGCCTTCAACAGGGTTCAGCACGCCAGCTTCAAGGCCAGCGGCCAGTTTCCCTACTTCTTTCAGCTGAGAGGACAGGCCGACATTCTCAGCTTTGAGCTTTGCGAATTGAGCCTGCAATTCGCCGCCGCCGTTGAACTCACCGCCGCTCTCGGTCGTGCCGTGACCGAGCAAATCAGATTCTGGCACATCGTCCGACTTCAGCCGGACCTGACCATTTTCGTCCTGCTCCAATCCGGCGAACCGGGTTTTCTTTACGTTGTTATCGGTCATTACGGTGTCTCCAGTGCTTTTACTCGGGCTGCCAGCGCGCTGAGAGCGGCCTGAAGGTCGCCGGCAGCGATGCCGTTCGTTGCATCGGCGGCGACTTGAACCGTCGCTGCGGACGGCTTTGCGGTCCGGAGAGATCGGGGCAAGCCCTTACCAGTTTTTTGGTTAGGCATCGGCATTTGCTCCTGAATGGGGCGGCTCGCCGCCCCTATGGATTAAGGTGCCGGAACACCGGTGACCAAGAATGCGATCGGGATGTGCTTACGTTCCATCACACGGTTCCAGTTCGTCGCCAGCGCCAGATCCTGCCAAGAGGCAGAGCGTGGCGTGGTTTCGGTGCCGTTGCCGGTAATGGTGGCAGACAGGAAGCTGTAGCCCAGTGGGTGCAGGAGCCAGGTCTTGCGGCTCCACAGGACTTCCACGCCGCCGCCGTTACCGCGAGATTCCTGGCGCTCGTAGGCTGTCGGGTGCTCTGGATTGCCTTCGCCGTAACCGATCGCGCCTTGGCCAAAGATCACGTTGATGAACTTGCGCGAACTGCCGGTGCCGATGACGGTCATCTGATCGTCGATCACAAGGCGGTAACCTTGATAGGTCGCGATCTGGGTGTTGTTGTCAGCGTCGCGGATGAAGTCGATCAACTGCTTCTTGCGCATGTCGCCATACACGAAGCTGTGCATCGCCATCACGCCGAGAACCTGACCGCTGTCGCTCATCAGCGCGTCACCCATGGTCTGGGTTGCGTCGATGAATGCACCAGCATCGAAGCCGCCAGACGCGGACACGTCGATCACCATGTCGTTCTGAGTGTGCGATGCGTCGGTCGCACCGATGTTGTCGTTGTAGATGCCCAGCGAAGTCGCCAGCAGGCGGCGCTGAGCCTGGCGCTGCCAGAAGTTATCCAGCCGTGCCGCAACGGATTGCAACGGGTTCTTGCTGGTCAGCTCGACGGTCAGGTCAGCTTGGCCGAAGCCTTCGTTGAGGTACGCAACACGAGCCATCATGTCGCCGGTTTCAATGTTGCGTGGCTCTGCAACGTCGGCGTAGACATCGTTCGAGTAGTTCGGCTCTACCGAGGCATCGATCGCCTTCCAGTAGGGAATGTTCGCGATGTTCGACGGGCCGCGGGCGATCTCGGACGCGTAAGGGGTCGGGGTCAGAATGCCGGACTGGAAGAACGCGGTTTTTTCTACCGGGTCCTGAGTCAGGTACGAAGTCAGCACCGGGATATTACCGGTGATGATGTTGCCGATGGTGGTGATTGGCATGGGGCCTTATTCCTTTGATTTTGCCTGTTGAACCATTTGGTTAAACAAGGTCGGATTTTCGTTGGAGAGCTGGATGCGCTCGGCATCGCTCATTTCGTGCAACTGCTTGGTGGCCCCGCCACCACTACCCCCGGTAGCCCCGCCACCGTTCGCTTTCGTTCCGCGCACCAGTGATGCGTAGCGCGGCGCCTGCTGGAATTCTTTCGCCAGATCCTCAAGGCTGGCGATGGTCAGGTTGCCGGCGGCATCCGTGACCTTGACTTGCCCTTCGACGATCTTCAGGCGGCGCTGGACGAACTCGGCCAGGATCTCGGCGTTCTCGCCGTCGGCGATGCTGCTGGAAACCTTCGAGGCTGCCGACGTCAGGTCGCGGCGCTCGATGCTGGCGGTCAGCTCGGCCAAGCGCGTACGCTCGACGGCCAGGGCCTGCTCGCTGCTGGCATACAGCTGCTCGAAGTCGCCACGAGCCTTGGCGGCGTCCAGTTCCTTCTGGGCGAGCTTTTCGTCCGCCTCGCGCTTCAGGCGCTTGGCTTCCTTGGCCTCGTCCAGCAGCGTCTGGTTCTGGCGCTTGAGGCCTTCCAGATCCTCGCCTCCGGTGGGCAAGCCCTCAACGGTCAGGACGAAGTCATCGCCCATCGCCTTGTAGAGCGCCTGCATTGCCGCATCAAGCGCTTCGTATTCCGCCTTGCTGATCTTGTACTTCATGTCATCCCCCGGATGATTTGCCCTTGGCTCAGCCGCAGGCATAAAAAACCGGCTCAAGGCCGGTCGTTTGTGTGATTCGTGGTCAGAGGCCAGCTCGCTCGAAGGCCAGCGGCTCAAGGTCTTTAAGTTGCTTAAGGGTCAGCGTCTTGCCGTTGTCATCCACGAACTTCTCCAGTGTCAGCTCGCCCCTTGTGAACAGTGCGTACCGGTTCGGGCCGAGGACGTCGCGCTGGAAGGCGGCAGGCTGGCGCGAGAGCCACTCCTGATAGCTCGTCTTGCTGGATACCAGCGTGACGCCATCAGGGCCGATTGAGGGCCTGGTAGAACCCGGGATCTCGCGGGCAAACTCACCCTTCAGAACCGGCAGCGCGCTCGATCTGCAATTCCAGTGGCCGGGCGGCTTGGGGTCGTCCCATCCGTAGATGTGCTGATCCCTCGCCTGACACATGGCGCTGGTCTTGCTGTCGAGCGTGGAGATCCAGCGCCAGCCCTGCAGGATGTCGTCGTTGGCCTTGAGCGTCTCCATGCGCGCCGTGCTGGCGACATGGTTGGTCATGGTGCGAACGAGCGACGATGCCTGATCCTGATGCAGCTGGTGGACGCTGGTGAGGCGCCGGCCGATCTGCTGACTGGTCTCGCCCAGGCTGGAACCGATCTGAATCTCGCCGATGATCTCGGCGGCCTTCTTGGTGCCGAACTGGTCGAGCGCACCGCTGATGCTGATGCGCTGGGCACCCTTGCGAGCCTCCAGCAGCATCGGATCAGCCAGTGCGGCCGCGCTCACCATCTCAGCCGATGGCACGTTGAACTGAACAACGGCCTTGATGACCTTGCCCAGCATCTTGCCGTTGAACTCGGCCTCATAGACCGCGAACTCGCCAAGGTCGAGCTGCGCCCTGCCCTTCATGTCGTCGTAGATGCCCCGCAGATCGCCTTGGAGCGTTTCTATCTGCGAGGTGTACCGACGCGTACCGTAGGCGCTGAGGCCTGCCGCAACGCGAGCCTTTGCCGTGTTGATGGCCTTGCTGATGAATGACGCCACCCGCTTCAGGTTGCCGCCGGCGTATCGCTGGACGTAGACCTGGTGCCGAGTGGTGGCATCCGTCAGATAGCCCTCGCTACTCATCATTCACCCCGGGTGGCTGGTTGGCTGGTGGCGAATCTGGCTCGCTGCCCACCACAGGCGCCTCCTCTTCACGATCCGCGTCGATGTCCTCATCTGCTCGGTCAGATTCCAGCACCCCAGCCTGACGCAGGTTGGTGCGCAAGTCCTTCTTGGCGATGATGCCCTGTTGCCAGAGCTGCATCTGAGCAAGGATCGCTTGAGCATCCATAGCCTCATCGAAGAACTCCTGGTTGAGCCAGAAGACTGTGCCAGCTTCGTCGACTGCCTCCATCATGAACCGCTGCGCGTCGAACAGAGACAGCCGCACCGCCTCGGAGACGTTGCCAGCGATCGTGCCCAACACCGAGTTATCCGAGCTGTAGCGAATGCGAACAGCCTCTGCTGTCTCGGCGCCACCGCCCTGCTGGACGATGCGCGCGCCGATCATCAGCATCTGATCTTCCTTGTCCTTCATCAGCTCGCGGGCCAGCTGCGTTTCCTTGGCCTGCAGCATGACGGCAGAGCCCTGTTTGCCGAGCAAGTGGCCCTTTCTGGACCCAATCTGCACACCGTTTGGGTTGTGAATTTTGAAGGTATCAGGGTCCAGGTCGCTGGTAAGGAACAGCGTTGGCTGCGAACTGATGAAGCCCGCCTCTTCCACCGTGGCGCTGTTGCCGTAGTGAAGGATGTTCACCTCGGCCAGGTCTTCCAGCGGCGCCTTGTCAATGCTGGCGTCGTTGTTCTGGGAGCCAAAGAAGTGGAACGGGATGTGATCGAAGGCCTTGCCCATCTTGTCGGTCGGGTTCGTCTTAACGCCGTCCGGCGTATCTTCCGAGTACACGCGCTGCACGTACTTCCCGTTGATCAGCATCAGCGCACGGTATTGATCCTTGGCGGTGAACTCGAACCCGTCATCCGTTGTTTCGTTGATCTTTTCGTGCAGCACCACCAGCGTCAGCCGGCGCACGCCGTCGATCACGTCTTCCCGCCAATTGACGATGCTCTCGGCCGGGTAAAAGTGGACGTAGGCGCGCGCTTTCGCCGCCTGCGAGACAGTGAGCGAAGTCTGTCCCTCTGGCAGTTCGACCTTCGGGAAGTCAGTCAGTAGACCGCCGCGGCCGGTGTCGAGGCACTCGCCAGTAGCTTCCTTGCACAACTGCTCAAGGCTTGAGCCGTCACCGCTGACGTTCTCCAGCAGGTACTCGACTGCCGAGGGCAGCTTGATCTCTGCCGTCTTGCGGAACACCGCGCCCAGCAAACCGGTGCGCGTGCGGCCGGTGACGTTGAGGAACATTGCCCGCTTCTTGAGCTGCTGATACCGCGCGATGTTCTCGGGCGACTGATTCAGCGGGTCAGGCATGGGCAGATATTCGTCGTACTTGCGAACCTCTCGAGGCCCGGCTACGCAACGCTTGACCAGCTGCCAGCCGGGCAAGGCATCGTCGTACTCCTGCCGTTTGGCGCTGTAGTTGGGCATATGTGCCTCAGAAGGTAAATGTGACAGGAATGTGAGTCATCGGCTTGATGATCGGGTAGTCGTGGTGGATGAAGTAGCCGCCGGCATCGTTCGCGTGATCGACGCCGGACTTCTTGTCTGGCTCGCCATTCGGCGCCCATACCTGCTGTTCAAGCCCATCGGCGTACGTCGGGCAGCGCAGCGGGTTGACCAGGTAACGCCGCTCGCCATTGGCGTTGCAGAACATCGCGTTCATGGCGTTGATGCGGTCTTTCACCGGCGGGTTTGCATCCGGCGCGATGACGCTGAATCCCGCTTGGCGCAGGATGGCAATGTCTGTCTCACTGGCATTCACCGACTTACGGGAGCCACCCGAGGCATCCGGATAGATTCGAATCTCACAGGTTTTTTCGTAGTCCTTGCCGTTGTAGCGCCAGTAGCGCTCCTTGATGCGTCGGATCATGTCCGGGGTATCGAAGCCGTCGATCAGCTCGTCGACTGCCCGAGGCTTCCCGTCTGCACGTTTGACGTGCGTGATCGCCGCCATCTTGCCAACGTTGAAGTCCATGCCGATGAACAGAGGTTCGCCGGGCTCCACCGCATCGAAGCAGCCATTCAGCTTCCGGTCGTACGCGTGGTAGATCGAACCGGCATTCAGGTTGACGAACTGCCCGTTGAGGTAGGCCAGAATCAGCTGCGGTGGGTACGACTCCATCAAGGATGGAATGTAATCGGGGGGCAGGTTCAACTCGTTGTCGAACGTGCTGGCCTGTACCAGCCCATACATGCCTTGCAGCGAGGGCTTCTCGCGCAACTGCTTCACGAACTGCTGGTATACGAACTTGAACCCCTCGGGGGTGGTCGTCACGTCCACGCCGTTCTTCAGACCGTGCTCGTTGTAACGCATACGGGCAATGATCTTGCGCCAGGCGTGCTCGGCCTTGAGCGCAGGCAGAACATCGAGCTCGTCGACCAGGGCGTGCCCGATCTTGAAACCGACAATGGTCTGCGGCTTCTCCATCGAACGGCAGATGGTCGTGCTGCGATACTGGCCGCCGCTGTAGAACTCGACCTCCTTGTCGCTCTCCTTCGTCTTGACCTTCAGGCCCCAGTCGAATGCCACCTCTTCAATCGTCGGAAAGAAGATGTCTCGGATCTGCGGATAGGTCGGAGCAAAGTACCCCGAGTTGATCCGAGGCCATTCCCATACGTGCTTGCAGATGCCTGCGCAGCCTACCCACGTTTTCCCGGAACCAAACCCGGCGACAAAACCGCGAAACTTGTTCTCCATCTGGAGGAATCGCGCCTGCGGGACGTTAAGCGTCGGCATCAGGCTTCCTCGCGTCCACCACGTCGACCTGCACTCGCGTGGGCGGCACGTTGTCGTGGGGGTTCTCGTTCTTGGTCTGGCGGTTGACGTATATGTCGCCAACCTCTTTGGCCGCTTGCTCTAGTAGCTGAGCAGTGAGGGCCATGTTCTTCATGCTCTCGGCCTTCTCAGCCATCCGCCCCAACGCGCGAAGCCGATAAGCTCTATGGGCGATCGGGATGTCCGCAGTCTCGGCAGTGAATCGCTCTCGGCAGGCATGGAACATGTCCGCCCAGCGCGGTGCCAAGCCACGTCCTGCGTACTTTGTCGGGTCATGCCCCTCACAGGTCTGGCGACTGACGTCTATGCCGAATTCTTTCTTGACAGCCTCCACCACCTGAGAAGGTGTATCGAAGCAGGCCAGAGCCTGAACAATGAAGGCTTTGACCTCGCTTCGTAGTGCTGCCATGTGAATGTCATCCGTCAGGACCTGTCAGGAATCAGGCCGACTTAAGCAGACAGGTTCCGCAGGCCCTCGATATGTTCAATTTCCCCACCTCAGCAGGATTGTTTGCAGCGTCCACCAGCTCTTGAACAGCCGGGCTCGCCCCATAGCGACGCACCACACCGACGAACTCTTCAACGTCGTGTCCGCGCATCTCAAGCTTGGGCAATCCGTCTTGGGTGAATGCTGGCTGACCGTACCTATCGGTCGCTTGGGCTATGTGATACAGCTCATGCTCGACCAAGGCGCAGAAGTCAGCATCGGAACACTGGGCGCAGTAGTCGGCAGCCAGCGTGATGATGTAGGCCGGCACGTCGCCGAACCAATCCAGCATCTGTTGTTCCATCCGGGCCTTCTGCCAACCACCAGCACGGAACGCGACCTGTTCGGCCTGACCGACCACCGTGCGACCTTTCTTCGTGAAGGCGGCAGACGCCCACATCACACGAATGTCCGCATCGATCAGATGGGCGTGCTCTTCGTTGTGGATGCTTCCGGTGTCAGCGAGGATCTCGGCTTGGAGCCATTCCCAAACTTCAGGCGCCGGGATCAGGCGAATGCCAAAGCTGGACAGCTCAGACAGGTCGAGCAGTGAAGCCGGCGGCATTGGCCTATCCATTCACTCCTCCGTGTCGCGACACAATTTGATGATTCGCGAAACGTGTCGCGACTTACTTGGATCGACGTTCGATCCCGCCCGGCGCCTTGTCACAACGCAGGCAGTGTTCACAACTCAGCGTCCGGCAGAGCCAGGCTTTCACCCGCTGCCACCAGATGACCATGAAGATGTGACGCATACCGGCAAGGGCCAGCGAGACGTGCAACGTGATACCGGCAGTGGTTGGGCCGATGATGAAAATGTTCTGGTTGCGGCTCATCACCACAAACCCGCTGATGGCGATCGCCGAATAGATCAGCTTGCCGAGGATGCCGTCCCGCACTCGACCGCTCAGAACACACCAGGTCGCCCACAAGGCAATCAAGCCACAGGCGATGGAGTTGATCAGTTCAAGACTCATGGTGGATTGCCTCCCCCGAACCGCTGGCGAATGAGCGCCCAGAGGTCAGCGGACTTGATTGCACGGTTGATGGCTGCGAGCAGCGATCCGCCGAAGGTGCCCAGCAGGAAGCCAATACCCGCGACGATCTTCGGCTCGGTCACACCCAGATAGGTGCTGACCATGCTCGTCAGGTACAGCGAACAGGCGATGCCGGTGATTAGGAAGATCAGCCAGGCGCGCCAGTCGGCCAGATCGTCTTTATGCCACCAGCTTGCGACGACAGCACCGACCAGTCCTGCGATCAGCAATTCAAACCTGTCGATCTTGTCGAGCAGGCGCTGCAATAACTCCATGCGCTCGACTCCCTGGGTGCATGTGAATAGGTCGGCCCCGCTGCACTCCCAGCTCGGAGCAATGGGTGTGGGGAGCCGAAAAAGAAAAGCCGGCAGTGCGGGCAAATGAGTGATTACGCCGTTCGGGAGAATTCGCCATGACGCTCAGCGGATGCCCTGCAGTACGCCGCATGAGCCTCTTCGGGACTTCCGAATCGGCCGAGATTGATTCGTTGACCACCGACAGCAATGCGGGATCGCCAAGGCTTACTGTTTCGTGTTCCAGGGTCGAAGAAAACGCCCTTGAACCCAGACGTGTTGTTCTCGTTGATTTTCCGATTCCTCAGGTTTTCCGCCTGAGTGCAAATCCGCAGATTTTCGCGGCGATTATCCAATCCATTGCCGTTCTTATGATCGACCACCAGGCCGTCCTCGCATCCAGTAATGACCCTATGCAAACTCCGATAGCCGACATAAATACCGTTCTCGAATAGCACTTTTTGAACGTATGCAGTTGACCCGGAGGGTCGGATATACCAGTCGTACTCGGCAAGCAGATGAGCATCTTGGGCGTCGACGATTACATCCCGCCCCGCTAATTGAATAGTGGGCATGGATGCCTCCGTGACTTTCAGATTCTCGTAAAAAAGCCCCTGCAAGTGCAGAGGCCCTGAATAGGTGCGGGTGGCAGGTGCTGAACTCCTGCTTGGGTTGGCTGCCTGCATTTCAGCAGGCCCGAGAGCCTTCGCTCAGTCGGTTTGGCCAACTACCTTCGAGGGCTGAACGCATCAGCCTGCGCATTCACCCGCATGATTCGAGGGTCTTTCCCCTCCTGTCCGCCAAAGGCCTTCTCAACGTCAACGCCCCTATGCATCGATCTCGCTGATCCAGTCTCGCGCCACCCCGAAAGCAAGTTTGAGGTCAGGGTGCGCGGGCTGCCGGTGTTTTTCAGATGCATCGCACTACCGGCCAACGACGTCCAGGCCTTCCCGAAGGCTGCCCTGGCTACAGGTGAAACTACAGATTCTTCTTGTGGATGCGCCAACCCATGGCGACACCAGGGTGGAGGTATTCACCGGTCTGTGGATGGCGAGAGAAGTCCGTCTCACCAACCTGTCGCGCGACCGTCTCCCACGCTGTTCTTGCGCGCTCCAGCAGATTGGCTTTGGCCTTCAGCTTCATGCGCACCTCCTAGCGAGTCGAATTCGAGGCAATAAAAAACCCGGCGCGGTGGCCGGGTTTCGTTTGTCTGTCCTACACACGCAGGAATGACAGGATGGGATTAATTTCGCTCATTCGCTCACTGATGTCAACAGGAAATCACGCAGCTTGTTCAATCAGCAGACCTTCCGCCTCCAGAATGTCGGCAGCGTGCGCCAGAGCCTCGTCGACCAAGACGTCAGCAGCCTTGCCGATATCCTGCCGCCACCGGCGGCGAGTCGACTCCGGCGTCCCGTCGTTGTCCCAGGTGTTCATGTCGTAGAAGCTGTCCTTCAGCACGATCATGTCGGCCGATCGGGACTCGTCTCTCTTCGCCTTGGCCTGGCCTGCCGCCAGAGCCGCCTTCACCACTGCTTCGCGACGCCACTCCGGTGCATCGAGCGGGATCTCGACGGATACGGACGTGGCCACCTTCGGCCGCGCACCTTTCAGCTGCGGGATAGCCCAAGCAGTGGTCGCCTTGAACAGGAACAGCTTCGGGGCCGGGGTGTTGATGAGGGTCTGCAACGCTGAGATCGCTTGCACCTTGCGTCCCTTGTGGGTGCTGTACTTCGCCACAAGCGCATCCCAGTGCTTCGGTTCGAGCGCATTGTGCAGCCTTGCAGACACCCAGCAGTCCACCTCACGGCGATCCATGGCGTCGGCGCCGCGCGAGCGAACCAGTGTCGCCAGATCGCCGCCCTCCTCTTCGTCGGCAGAGTTGTACAGCTTCTGCCATGCCTGTTTGCTGGTGTTGTCGATGGCCTCAGCCGCGAGGGCGGAGACAACTGCGTTCAGAACGCCTGGATAGATCATGCTACAGCCCTCTTCAGTTCGCGGGTCTTGGCTCGGTATTCGGCCTTGATGGTTTTGATTTCTTCGACGGTGAGCTTCTTGGGCTGATGAGGCCCTTCGAGCCATGCCACGGTTTCGACGCCGATGCGCTGCACCAACCGGATGCGGTACTCGACCGCGTTACCGGACAGGTTGCGGTTGCACCTCACGCACTGGCGGTGGATGTTCAGCGGCTCGAATCGCAGCTCCGGACAGGCACCAACGGATCGGTAATGGCCGGCGTCCCAGCGGCTGCCGGTGATCAGGTCGCTGTCGTTCGGCATCGAGTCGCAACTGATGCACGGCAGGTGCGCATCACGCAGGCGGACGTACTCGTTCACCGCGGCCTGGGCTTCGCGCAGGTGGTCAGCTCTGGTCTTCAGCTTCTCTTTTCGGACTTTGATCTCGCGGCGATCACGCTGGGCGATCGCCTTCTTTGCCTTCTGCTCGTTCCGTGGTGCGTCCTTCAGCGCGCAGGCTGGGCTGCACACTGCCTGACCCAAACGCTGAGGGACGAATGAGGCCCCGCAGGAGGCAACACGGCATTTCTTCGGCTTGGGCGCCTTCTTTTCCTTGATGGCTACGCGCATCAGTAGCGCCCTCCCCACTTGTCCTGCTCAGTCCAGCGCACGCCATGCTCGGCGCCGAAGGCATGCATCAGCTCGAACAAATCGCTGAACCACTTCTGGGACTGCTTGCGGGTGGACACAGCCATCACAACGAAGCCACCGTCGAGGCCAGGCTCTGCGCGCTGCTTTTCCAACGAGGCACTGAAAAGGCACTTCCAGTCCTCACTGGTCAGTTTCTTGCCATGCCAGATCACTTGCTCGGATACGTCCTTGAGCATTGCCCACATTTTGCGGTTGCAGACGTCCGGGCGCTTCTCGTCCTTGATGACCACGATCTTGGGTTTGGTGAAGTCGGTGGCGTGCAGAACACCCATGAGGCGGCTGATGTCGCGCTGGCTGCGGATCGCGAACTCGTTCATGCCGCAACCTCCGTCGCCATCGCGTTCGTGTATTTCTCCACAAGGTAGGAACGTGAGACGAACGCATCGACGACGAATCCTCCGAGATCGATTGCGAGCGGATCACCGTTGCCCTGGCCGTGCGGCACGTAATATTTGCGATCCTCGCGGCCCTGAACCGGGTCAATCACGAAGTAACCCTCATCGGTCACCTCGATCAGAATCTGGTGATTGCCAGCCTCGATATTGAGCGAAGGCGCCGTGCAGAGATAAACACCCTCATCCGCCAAGGGCGGATTGTCGACACTGAAAAACGCGGTGTATTTGATCCCGAGGTATTCGAGCATTTCGCGCATAGTCAATTCGCCCTCGCGGTATGGCTTGTGCAGCTCATTGATGACCTCAGCAGCAGGTCGACCGGCAAGCATCGCGAGGCACGTTGAAACGCAACTCACCGGGCAAGGTTGCATTTGGCGAACAATCAACGGGTTCATGGCCGCTTTCTCCTTGAGTCTTCACGCATAGGCTCGGTGACAGCTTTCTCGACGGTCCAGCCATACCGAGCGATTCGGCTTTGCGCGACCTTGGGCGGAATCCCGAAGTGCTTAGCCAGCTCAAAGACGGTTCCTCGAACACCTCGGACGATGTGACACTGCTCGCGCATGCTCCACAGTTTTACGGCCATGTCAGAAGCCCTCCTTGCCGCGCTGAGATTCCCACTCGAACGGAAGCACGATCACGCCGCCCTCCCGCAAGCGATCCACGCAGCGATCGCCGATGGCTTCCGGGAGCGCCTTGGCGCTCAAGTTTGAAACGATGATCGTCGGTCGCATCTCCTCGTACCGGCCGTTGATGATCGCGAACAGCGTCGTCAGCTCGAAGTCGCTCGGCTTCTCCTTGCTCACGCCAATCTCGTCCAGGATGAGCAGTGAGGGGCTGATCAGGCTCGACAGGATCTGACTTTCAGTCTGTTCGGTGGCGCGGTCGTACGAAGCACGGATCGACTGCAGCACGGCGCCGATGGTGCGGTACACCGCCGTGGCAGATGACTTGGCCATGATCTCGTTGGCGATCGCCACGGAAAGGTGCGTTTTGCCAGTGCCAGGCTTGCCAAGCAGCAACAGGCAGCGCCCCGTGGCTGCGTTCTGCGGAAACTCGGCGGCGTAGCGGCGGCACGTGTTGAGCGCCTTGCGCTGCTCCGTGGTGGTCGCGATGTATCCGTCGAGCGTCTTGCTGGCGAAGCGCTTTGGGATCAGCGCGGCGCCGAGCTTTCGCTCCATGGCCATGCGCAGTTCCATCGCCTTGTTCGCCAGCTCAGCGGCCTCGGTCTTCTCGCGAGCGAGACGCCCGCACTCTGGGCAACCGCTCTTCAGCTCCTTGCCCAACAGTGCAAATATCTTCTGGTCGTAGGCGCCATGGGTTTCGCAGTCGGCCGGCTGGATCCGGGTTCCCGGCGGCAGGTCTGGAGTGGCTTGGACTGGCTCAGAGCGCATAGCTGCCGTCCTCCCGCTGGATCAGGCCGGCCTGGTAATCGCGTTCAGCGAAGCCGGTGTGACGGGATTGCGGGAACGGGTGCACGTTGCTGGCACGCTTCTCCGGGAAGATCCCGGTCCAGCCGTTGGAGATCGAAGTGGCGAGCACCTGATCCGGCTCGGCGTGACCCAGCAAAGCCCTGGCCTGCTGCTCGCAGCTCTTGGCAGTCAGTGGCTTGCGGATTTCCTTGCGGTGCTGGCACCAATCGGCCCAGGCCTTCTCGGACACGTTCTCAGGCTTTGCAGTGAGCGGATCGAACTTGCCAGCCTTCGCCGGTGCGCCAGCACCTTGCTTTTGATCTTGCTCTTTCTTCTCTTCTCTTCTCTTCTCTTCTCTGGTCCGCGTTTTGTCCGCATCGCTTGCGGACACATTGCGGACAGAGTTGTTTTTACGGTCGTTACGCTTGCGCTCGCTGTCGTTGGCTCGGCGCTTTGCACTGGCGCCGTTGTGCTCGTCAAAGCGAGGCATTACAAGGCTTCCATCGTCCTGCACGGACGCCCATTCCACCTCGATCATGGCTTGGGTAAAGCCTGGCCAGCCCACCACAGCATCCATCGCCTCGACGCTGTAGCCGTGCAGCACACCGTCGTCGGAATGAGTGTCGAAGATGCTCCACGCAATGTGCAGTCCGCCGATGATCCGCAGTCTGTCCGCTTTCAATGCGGACACCATGCGGAAAACTTTCGGATGTGTCTGAAGGTCGATTCGCATTTTGATCCAGTCCCCGGCCATTACACGGCCTCCCTCAGTTGGTATTGCGCCCACAGACCGGCAATCCAGTTGACGCCCTTGGGAGTGAATTTGGATTGGTTGTAGGCGTGACCGCTGTCAGTGGTGCCTGCCTTTACCTCAAAGCGGCCAGCGTCGATGTGAGGCTGGTAGGCCTGCCACTCGCCGCCCATGCGGCACATGATCTTTTTGTCGAGCAGGAACTCGCGGAATCGCGACTCGTTGGCCTTGAGCAGCTTCGCCACCTGGCGAAAGCCCTTGAGGCCGGTTGATTCGACGTAGCGCTCGACGAAGGCAATCTTCGGCGCGGCCTCAATCAGGGCCTGATTGGCCGCTTGCTGAAGTTCGAACTGCTCAGCCCACGCTCGGGCAGCCGCTGCAGGATTGGAAAAGTCTGGAAGTGTGGCGATAACCCGAGGACCTTCCAGCTCCTTGAGTTTCTGGAGAACGGAACGGCGCACGGCTTTCGATTCGCGCATCCCTACCAGCATGCATTGGTCGAGAGTCAGCCCGTAAGTCGCCACCTGGTTACCGTGCAGAGGGGTGTAATATTTTTGCACCCCCTCCAGATCGTCGCCCAACTCGTCCTCAACCCGGGAAAGGAAATGGTCATTGCGGACCCTTGGCTCGCCTGCCTGCTGTCGCGCTTCGTTGATCATGTCGCGGAGGGCGATGGTTGAAACAATGCGCGACACGTTTTCACCGTTGCCAAATTGTGTCGCGACACTGGCCGGGGTATTGATCGTTTGGTTTGATTGGTGCATGATTTGCTCCACAACGCGTTGTAAGAGAGCCGGGTCACTACCCCGGCTTTTTTTCGTCTCGAATTTGGCAGAGGCCCTCTGGATTACCCTTAAGAGTCCCTGCCAGAGGCCCTCATTGGGGGCACCAACTTCAGCACCTTGGCTTTCTTTCGCCCCACTTCTGAGAGCGCACCGCATGCAATCGCGGTTTCCATCATTGCGTTGACGGCATGGCTGAAACTCCAGCCGTTTACGCGCATCAATTCCTCCACTCGCTTTCGAGTCGGTGGAGGCAGCCTTTCAAGCTCTACGGTCATTTGGCCCTCCAAAGGGGCTTCAGCCCGCGATATCTTCTTGTTTGTCCTGCATCAGTTCCTCGATCACGCCATTGGCCACTGCCCACTCGATGATTTCGTAGAGGTAGGTGGCGTGCTGCATACGGGTTTTGGTCGCGGCCTTACGCAGAATCCGATCAAGCACTGGTTCGAATCGAACCTTCACCGGGATGGCGCGCTTTTGATTGGGGTCCATGTACATGCTTCGATGCTCCTGGCTGTGGAAATTGGTTATGCAGCTGTTTGCTTGGTCGAGCTGGCAGGGTCGTCGTGACGGCTCGCAGTGAGCTTCCCGGCGGACTCCTTCTCCAACACGCATTGCATTGGGTAGGAGAAGCCACCGGCAGATCGGCACTGCGAGACGCGGCTACGGGTGACGCGCAGGGCTTCACCGATCGCGCCGGGCGAGCCGAAGAATTGCAGGGCTTGGTCATAGGTCATTTAAGGTTTCTCCACTTCACTGCGAGCGAGTTTAGAAATGTTAACAGCAAAGTGCAAGTTATCTAAACAGACGCTTGTTTAGAATCCTAAATATGAATTTCAGCGAACGATTGAAGAGTCGAATGGAGGCCAAGGGCCTACGAGCGACTGACATAAGCGAAATGACTGGCGTCTCTCGGACGACTGTCTCTTTCTGGCTGGCTGGTACGAATGGGGCGAAGGGCAAGAATCTGCTCGCCCTGGCTAAAGCCTTGGATTGTTCGCCGGACTGGCTATCTGATGGTGCTGGCTTGCCGGATGCGCACAAGTCGATACCGCTCGGCACTATTGAAACGTGGGATGACGAGACACCACTCGGTGATGACGAGGTATATGTCCCCTTCCTGCAAGAGGTCGAACTTGCTGCGGGGTCTGGGCGGTCTGTGATTGAGGAAAGCGATACCGCGAGACTGCGCTTCTTCAAGAAGGATCTGCGCAACAATGGCGTTCAGTTCAATAACGCCAAGTGCGTGATGGTTAGCGGCAACAGCATGATCCCGGTGTTGCGCGACGGCGCCACGGTCGGCGTGAACATGGGGAAAAACACCCTGCGGGACGTGGTCGACGGCGAAATGTACGCAATCAATCACAATGGACAGCTGCGTGTGAAGCAGCTCTACCGAATCCCGACCGGTCTTAGGCTTCGCAGCTTCAATCGCGACGAGCATCCGGACGAGGATTACACCTTCGATCAGATCCAAGAGCAGCAGATCGTCATTATTGGCCACGTTTTCTGGTGGGCGATGTACTCACGCGGTGCGAACTGACGTAACTCCACCTCTCCCAAGGCCCGCCAATCGGCGGGCTTTTTTGTGCCCGCAAATCAACCTCCCTAAACTTTTGTTAAGTTTTCTAAAAATAGGCCTTGACCAATCTTGTTAAGTTTTCTAAATTTGCCTCAACGCCAAAGCAAGAAGGCGCCAGGGCCTCAAGAGACCCGCCGCTCTTTAACAACCAGCGCAATAACCAAACAACAGACCGCATTGCCTCTACCGGCGACCGGCGATCAGACAGGCCCGAAAGCCTGCCCACGACAGGAAAAACCTGTACGGCTGATCGATGGTGAAACGCCTTAACCGTGTGAGTAACCCGGCAAGCAATGCGCCCCGCCTTCCCCGGCGGTAATCGGGAGGAATCGAGCTTCGCCCACCGGTTACCGGCGGCGCGGTGAGTGACCAGACATTCAAATCAAGCCGATGACGGCCGCCAGTAGCGGGTCACGGCGCCACAGATTTACTGATGCCGCTTCGATGAGGCGGCATTGGAAATCAACGGAGGGCAAGACGATGAACCGCAAACAATTCCGCAAGGCCCGCGTCGCGGTAATGCTCGACCGGCTCAACCCGACCTCCTGCACCTGCGATGTCCCGGGCTACGAGAAGGCGCTGATCCTGGAACTGATGCATCGCACGAATTAGGCGTAAGCCAAAAAGAAATTGGCGAGATGCGACCCTGGAACCCAATCTAAAAGTAAGTCTGGATCGCCGCGTAAAACCCCGAACGCGTCATGAAGGGGTGACAGAGCCCGATAGGTGGGTGAATGGCGTAATGGCCTTGCATGCCGGTCCGACCTCCTTCGGACACAGAATCACTGCACGACAGCCTGTCGTTAACTGCCCGATCCTCTCTATGAGAGCGCATCGGGGTGTGATCTGAGGCCAAGCCTCGGGCGGCGGATGTGCCAACAGGTAGTCTTCAGGACTGCCCCATCTGCTCAATGCCGGTTGAGCCCCGGACAGATCACACCCCGATGCGGCTATGATGAAGTCATCACGAAATGAGGATTCACCCGTGGACAAGAAAGAGTTGCAGAAGATGGCGCCCGAGCTGCTGGCGGCGCTTGAAGCGCTGTACAGGGCGCACGAAGAGTCGATGCTGGCCGAGTACACAACGTGGACGCCAGAGCAGTCTGGCGACCCGGCAGTGATTGAAGCTAAGCGTCTGATCGAACTCGTCCGGCAGTAACCGGCGCAGTTTCACAAAAGCCCGCACCAAGCGGGCTTTTTCATACCCGTAATTCTCCGACACCACCCGAATGCACTCCCCTCCGCGCCCAACGGCAACCAGCGGAGCGAACGAGTGCATCCGAGTTTTGTTGGATCAATACCCGCCACTTTGGAGGCGACCATGAACGTCACGACCGAAAGCGCCGAAGTATTCCGTGGCGGTGGACGCCGGTGGTTCACGCTCCGCGCAGCCTGTAAGGCCGAAGCACGCGCCCTGCTGAATAAGCACTGCGATTGCGATTACTGCGACCACGAGATGTGGGGGCGTGAGGAATTGCCCTGCCGCCTGCATCACCCCGACCGCTATCCAAGAATCATCAAACGCCTCACTGACGGACTCATGCGCCGTTACCGAGCGCAGGCATCGAGGACACAGCCATGAACGCAGCACTGAAACTCTGTCAGGCCATGTACGACGCACAGTTGCCTCCGGCGGTGAGTGAGCCGGACGATCAGCGCGAATGGCTGGAAAGCGCCGCCGAACAATTGGTGTGCGGCTCGGATGTGGAATGGAAGCGCCGGTTTGGCCCGGTGCGGAAGGTGACCTCAGCGGAGTACGCCGAACACCTGCAGCACCACCTGAATCAGCGGCAGATCGACGGGCTGGATGATCGTGACTCATTCTCCAACCTGGTGCTGGCCGTCGTGGTTGGCAGCCAAGCCGAGGCGCTGACTCACGCCAAGCACCTGCTGGGCAGCAACAGCCCGGTCACGCAGCTTGAGGCGATCGCCGCCAACTTCCTCCGCCCTCACGCCGCTGATGCAGTTGCTGCTGAGCGCGAAGCTGCCGAGGACGACGCAGTATGAGCAACCAGGTAGCACTGGCCCGGCTGGGCCTTGAAATCGCGAAGATGCGAAAGTCCTGCACTCCAGTACCGGATCGCACCTTCGTAATGGGCATGATCGAAATGGCGGAGTTCGCCCAGATCATCGACACGCCTACCGCCAATCGTTATCGGGATGCGCTGGACGCCAAGTTCGTCGAGCGCAACGGTTACCTGAAAGGAGTCTCGGCATGACCATTGCACCGGTTAAAACGGTTCTAGATGAGCAGCTGGAAGAGATTGAACGCAGCCTCGCGGTTGTCGGCGCTGGCATCCCTCGCGAACTTCCTGTTTCCGCGCTTCCCCCTCCGCTGGTAGCAGCCATCAAACAAGGCCGCATTGCCGTGAGGTCTCGACCATGAAGATCATGTTTTGGGTTCTCGCTGGCGGCTTGCTGATCGTGATGGCCAGCTACAACGTGGCACGCGATTCCTCCAGCACCTGCCAGCCGCCGCAGTCGACCACCTACAAGGTGTTCCAGTGACCAGCCGCCAGTGGGCGCGGCGCCTGATCATCTGGCGCGGTGCATTCTCTTCCCTCGGCGTTTTCACCTTCCTGATGCTGCTCAGCGCCCTCGCCGATCGCATCACTCAATAAACCAAGCTTTCAATCGCTGCGCTGGGCGCGGCAAGGAAACTTCTGTGACCGAATGGATCGCATGCAGCGAGCGCCTGCCTGAAATAAATCAGGTAGTCGCATTACTGAACACTGAGGTCTGGATGAACACCGGATCTGATGATTTCCATTGCAACTGGTACGGCGCCGGGTATCTCGGCGAATGGGGGCGGAAGTACTGGAACGTAATTGGCGAATCTCGCGCGCAATGTCTTGATGCGGTAACGCATTGGCAGCCTCTCCCAGCTCCTCCCGCCGAATAACCACTTCCACAGCGCCCCTCTCCAGTGGCGCGGAGAACAGTCATGTCCGATAAAAACATGCAGATTTGGTCCCTGGTCGAGAAGACAGACACCCGGTTCACCAAAAAAGCCAAGGTGAACGGCCAGGACATCACCAGCCTGAGCGGCACCGCGATGGTTATGAAGGCCACCGAGCTGTTCGGCCCGGTTGGCATCGGCTGGGGTTGGAAAATCATCGAAGAACGGTTTGATGACGGCCATGAAATCTTTACCGGCGAAGGCGATAAGCGTACCTGCATCGGTCGCGAGATCGGGCACACGCTGAAAATTGCTCTCTGGTTCATGCAGGACGGCCAGCGCGGCGAGATCGAGCAATACGGCTGCACTCGGTACCAGTACAAGACCAGCTATGGCATGACCACCGATGGCGAGGCGCCGAAGAAGTCGCTGACTGACGCAATCAAGAAAGCACTTTCCATGCTTGGGTTCAGCGCGGATGTGTTCCTTGGATTGTTCGATGATGAGACCTACGTCGAGCAGCTTAAGGAAGAACAGGCGATCGAGCAGGCAGTGGACAAGGACGCCGAGATCCTTCGTCAGAAGCAGGAGCGACTGGACTGGCTGAATTCTGCGGTGGAAACGATGGGCAAGGCCGTCACCGCCCACGAACTGAAGATGCTGAACGTGAAATACATCCGCGAGGCGACCCGCCGCAACGAGCCGACATTCATCGCCCGAATCACTCGCGCTTTTGAAGAGCGCAAAGCGGCCCTTGAGCCCGGCAAGGAGAATGCAGCATGACCCAGCTATACGCATTGACCGGCAAACTCGCCGAACTTCAGGGAATGGCAGACACCGACGACGAGGGTCTGAAAGAAGCCCTGCAGCACGCAATGGACGAGATCCAAGGCGAGTTTGAGGTGAAGGCCGACAACATCGTCATGCTGCGTCGTAACATTGAAAGCGACGTGACCGCCATCGAATCTGAGATTGAGCGACTGACCGAGCTCAAGCGCATCAAGTCCAACAGCGTTGCGCAGATCAGCGATTACCTGCGCCGGAACATGGAAGCGGCAAACCTCAAGTCGATCAAGCGCCCGCTGTTCACCATCACCTTGGCCCTGGGCAAGGAGAAGGTCATCGTCGACAACGAGGACGCGGTGCCCGACGAACTGACATCCGTGAAAACTAGCATTGCCCCGGACAAAAACGCGATCGCCGCCAAGCTCAAGGACATTCGCGAGCACAACGAAGCTGTGCGAAAGCGCATGGCCGCCGGCGAAGACGCAGAACACGAACTGATCGAAGAGCCTGCCTACGCGCATTTGGAGCGCGGTGACAGCTCGATCCGGATCAAGTGAGGCCAGCATGATCAGCAACCACCTCAACCTGGTCGAACAGCAGCGACAAAGCGCCGAGGCGATATCGGCGCAGGTTGCCCAGTACCTCGCCGCTGGCGGGCGGATCGACAAGCTGAAAAGTCCGCCGCGCAATCCGCTGCCACCGCCCCGCTCGACTCGAATAGACCCTGAAACGGTCCTCAAGCGGCGACCGAAGCCGATATCGGCCGCTGACCGAAAGACTCTGCGCAAAATGGCGGACTCGATATGAAGTCGAAACGCAAACCCAACAACGGCTTCGCCCGGGCCGAACGCAGTTGCCGGGCGCTGCTGCGCACCAACCACGTCGCGGTGGTGAACATCGACCCCAGCGGCAGCCAGATCATGGCGAACTGGAAGAGCTGCCGGCAGATCCGAAGTCTGGCGATCGCCAACGCGATATTCGATTTCTCCTACCGCTGGACGATCTACATCGGCGCCATGTGTCGGGATGAGCGCGGCGCTGAGTACATCAAGTCGGTCGAGATCTCGCCCGAGGGCATCTACAAGGTCGAGCGCCTGACCGATGCGATCGAGCATTACTACCTGGAGCTGCGCAACAGCGCGAACCCGAACCATCTGGTTGCGTCAGGCTGGATCGCCATTCCGGACGAAGTGTCGATGGACGAAGCCCAAGCCGCGAAGCTGTTCTACGCCGCCGGCGCCTGGCATCAGGTGAAGGTAGCAGCGTGAGACGAACCATCAACCGGGCGGCCACGCGCCGCCGACAGACCTGGCTGGACTTGCCGGCCAGCGGAATTGAAGAGGTAGGCCATGGCCAAGAGCAGCGCGGAGCGTTCAGAGAAAGCCGCGGCGAAGAGGAAGAGCCGCGGCGAAGAAGAGATTCGGCTGCACTGCCTGCCCGGCACGCGCCAAGCCCTTGCTGAGCTGATGGCCTGGAGCGGCATCGAGGAACAGGGCGAGGCGATCACGCTGATGATTCACCACCTGCATGGCCTTGGCCCGGGCGGCGCCCTTCCCTTACTCACGCCGCCGCGACACGAATACGTGATACCTGAAAACGTGTCGCGGAAATTGAAGCTTGCCCACGACCGCGAAGCCCTTCGCATCACTCACGACGAATAACCACCCTCACGCTGCGCATCCGGTCACGGAGGGCGGCACATACCCGGAGAAAATCATGACTGAACATGCACAACAATCCGTAGCGGCCGCCGACCTGCCAGAACGCGGTCAACCTCTCGCCGGTGGCACCTTCTTCGCTCGCTATTGGTTGAACGGCGAAGAGCGCGCCTTGGTGCTGCTCGACAACGAACTGATCGGCAGCTGGGGTAAGTACGGCGAGGACGTCGCCGGCGCGAAGAGCCTCAGTGATGGTGCCGCAAATACCCGCGCCATGGCCGAAGCCGGCAACGATATCGCGGTGAAGGCCTTGGAGCTGGATGCGCACATCCCGTCCTACCTCGAAGGCGCTCTGCTGATGGCGGCGAAGTCCGAAGGCTTGGTCACCCTACGCGAAGATCGTTGGCACTGGCTGAGTTCGCAGTTCTCCGCCGACCTCGCCTACACCATGGACTTTGAAGATGGCTGGCTCGACAACGACTTCAAGAGCCTCGAGCGCGTCGCGCGCCCGGTCCGCAGCCTTCCTATTCAGTAATTCATTCCTTCATTGCTTTTATGCAGGCGATTCCCGGGAGCGTCAGGACGACGCTCAGACCAGAAGCTTGCCGGGTAGCGCCGGCGGCCTGCGCCCAATTCGCTCACAGGAGCATCCAATGCAAACGAATCAACTGACCACCTACACCCGTGGCGATCTGATGATCAGCAGCCCAGATGAATCGGTGGTGCTCAAGCTGGCTTCTCTGGCGATTGGAGTCACGCCGACCGCTGCCGCAAGCGACATCCCTGCTGTAGGTGAAATCTGGCCCGGCGAAGGTGGTGTGAATGGCGGTTTGTTCCCGGGCGACGGCAAACCCTACTACCTGATCGTCCCGACCGGCGCCGATGCAGAAGGCGAGTTCGAGTGGGGTGGTTACGGCAACGAACTCAACGGCGCCAAGAGTGCCTGGGATGGCCGAGCCAATACGGACGATCTTATCGCTGCCGATGACTCCTACCCCGCCGCCCAGTTCTGTGCCGCCTTCGAGCGCGAGGGCCACAAGGACTTTCATCTGATGTCCCGTCGCGAGGCTTCGTTTCTGGAGATCACGATCGGCGACAAGGACGTGTTCAGCAAGCGCTATCACTGGACCAGCTCGCAGTTCTCCGCCTACAACGCCTACCGCATGGACTTTGAAGATGGCTGGCTCAGCCGCTACGACGCCAAGGGCGACGAGCGCGTCGCGCGCCCGGTCCGCAGACGCTTTATTTGATCCTTCAATCCTTCATTCATGGGCGCGTTAGCGCCCTCGCTTTTCAAGGAGGCCAGGATGGCCCTTCACATGGATCTGGAGATCCACAAGGTTGCAGAAGAACTGCTCGGCATGTCGCTTGATCTGGTGCGCAACATCCCTCGCGACCTGAAACAGGTTGTCGGAGCAAAGATTCGAGATGAGTGCTTGCAAGTTCTGGTGCTGATCGGCCGGGCCAATATGTCGAGAGACAAGCTGCCCCACCTGAACCTCCTGCTGGAAAGCATATGGATGCTGAATTACTTGCTGCGAGCGCTCACCAATAAAGCGCTGATCAGCAAGGGGCAGCACGCCAAAGCAATGAAGTTAACGGCCTCCGTAGGCCGACAGGCGAACGCCTGGAAGAAGTCCGCAACCGCGCCCGCTGCGTGAGGGTCAAGGCTCTCGCGTCTGTGCGCAAAATCTGGTCGAGCCGCTGACCTCTGGGTCACCGCCATGCACACAAAAGATACCGCCGGTCTAAAGCGTCCGCGTAGGTCTTGTGCAGTTTCCTTGCTGATCGGTTCCGCCTTCAGCAAGGCGATGTAGATAGCTCGATAGGTCGCAGTTCTCCGCCTACATCGCCTACACCATGGACTTTGCAGATGGCTGGCTCGACTACGGCGGCAAGAACATCGAGCGCGTCGCGCGCCCGGTCCGCAGATTTAAGCGTTGCACCCTTCCAGTTCGAGGATCTCGTCCAAGCGTATTACGACTGTCGCCGGAACAAGCGGAACACCGCGAGCGCCCGGCACTTCGAGAAGGACATGGAGATCAACTTGCTGGAGCTCCACGACGACCTGATCGCTGGCACTTACCGGCCAGGCCGTTCCATCTGTTTCGTGGTAACCCGACCGAAAGCCCGAGAAGTTTGGGCGGCAGCGTTCCGGGACCGCGTCGTCCACCACCTGATGTACAACCATGTGGCACCGCGCTTCTACGCCAGCTTCATAGCGGACAGTTGTGCGTGCATCCCCGGGCGAGGCACGTTGTATGCAGCGAAACGCCTTGAATCGAAGATCCGCAGCGCCAGCCAAAACTGGTCGAAGCCGATGTTCTATCTCAAGTGCGACCTAGCCAACTTCTTCGTGGCGATCGATAAGCAGGTGCTGCGCCAGCAACTGGCGAAGAAGATCACCGAACCCTGGTGGCTGGCACTGGCCGAAACGATCCTGATGCACGACCCGCGCGAAGATTACGTGCTGCGCAGCCCACCGCACCTGTTCAATCGAGTGCCGCAGCACAAGCGTCTCACCGCTCAGCCTGCGCGCCTCGGCCTACCGATCGGGAACCTGTCATCGCAGTTCTTCGCGAACGTGTACGTCGATGCGCTCGACCAGTTCGCAAAGCACCAGCTCGGCGCCAAGCACTACATCCGGTATGTCGACGACTTCGTGTTTCTTCATGAATCGCCACAACAACTGAATCAGTGGCGGGAGCAAGTTGAAGCGTTCCTGCCGAAACTCGGCGCCAAGCTCAATCCCAGCAAGACGATCTTACAGCCAGTGGATCGCGGCGTGGACTTCGTAGGGCACGTCATCAAGCCGTGGCGGCGCACCACTCGGAAACGCTCGATGGCCCAAGCACTGAAGCGAATCACCGCAGCGCCTGCCGAGGATCTGCGCGAAACCGCCAACAGCTACTTCGGCCTGCTAGGACAAGCCAGTCACAGCCAGAAAGATCGTGCGGCCATCGCCCGAGTGGTTTTGCTGCGAGGCAGCAGCGTCAACGCAGCACTGACCAAGACATTTAAGAAGTCGTAACCACCCTCCACCGCCCGGGCATGCCCTGGCATAGGACGCACATGCCTACAGAAAACAAACCAGCCGATCCATTCGGCCCCAGCGGTCGCACCTTCCACATTCACTTGAGCGTGCGCGGCGCGCTGCGTGACTTCAGCAAGCGTCAGCTCAAAGGCATGTTCCGCATGGAGGACGGCCGCAAGTGCACCGCCGATGAGGCGAAGGATCACCTGCTCGAGGCGTTGGCCCAGGGCAAAGAAGTGCTGCCGTTCGGACCGCCTTGCGAGGGTTTCGATTTCACCGGCAAAGGCTGCCCAGGCCACGACACGGAGGCAGCATGATCAATCTCTTCTGGCGCCTGGTCGCCAAGCTGCTCGCGCGCCCGGCAATCGCCGAATGGCTCATCGCCCGCGCCAATATCACCCCATACCAGCACATCATGTCCGCCGACGGCACCGAGATGTACATGGGCCGCTGCCATGACTGAAGTCTGGAAATCTGTCCCCGGCTGGCCGTATGAAGCGAGCAATCTCGGGCGAGTGAGGAATTCCAAGACGGGCCGCGTGCTGAAGCAGTTCCCGCACAAGTCTGGATATTTAAATGTCCAGCTGTGGAACAAGATGGCGTTCAAAACGTTTCTCGCTCATCGGCTGATCGCCATCACCTTTCTCGGAGAAAGCCCATCACCTGAGCACGAAGTTGCTCACAGTGATGGAGACCGCCACAACAACGCTTCGAGCAATCTCCGTTGGGTGCTCCATGTACAGAACATGCGCGATCGTGATGCTCACGGGACCACGGCGCGCGGCAGAACAAACGGGAAGCTGAAGCACGCTGACTCTGCGGTACTGAAAGTAAGGCAGCTGTACGACAGTGGCATGCTAATAAAGGAAATCAGCGCAGTAACAGGTATCCCTCTCGCTACAACGGAGGGTTTTGCCAAGCGAACTAGGCGTCCAGTCCTGACTGGCACCTACACCGGTACCGACAATTGAAAAGGATTGCATGATGAGTGGAATACAAACATTGGCGACTTTGGTGCTGGGCGGCGCCTTCGACGCAACTGAGCTTGGCGAGAACGACATCCAGCCAGATTCGAAGCTGATCGAAGAGCTGCAGCAGCGTCTGGTCACCAGCTCCCATGACGTTTGCGTCGAGCTGGTTGACCGCGCCGAGCTGGAACGGGTCACAGCTGAGCGCAACGCCCTGCAACTGCTGCTGACCAAACGCGATGAGCGGATTGATGAGCTGGAGCGATACAAGATGTCGATCTGGCCGTCCGAGGACACCTTGATCGCCGCAGGCCTTGGCTACCCGATCGGCAAAGAACAGGCGGTCAAGATCTACAAGGCCGCACTGAAGGCGCGGACTGACACGCCTGAAAACGCTGACTGCGAGTGGTGTTATGGCGTCGGCCATGATTATTACGGCGATCCATGCTGTGGGTGCTGCAGGCCAGATCAGGAAGCGCTTGCGCGGCTGGTTGCAGAAAACGCTTCTCGGACATCAATTGTTCTTCCGGCCGACCAGCCTGCTGGCAAATTCTACAAATCCCAAAAGCTGCGTCGCGGTTTCCGGGATGGCTGGAGCGCCTGCCTTCACACAGTGAAAGCACTGAACCACTCCCTGTAACTCCCTCCCCCTTCAAAGTCAGCCGCTATAGCGGCAAGGACGACTCATGTCTCAAGTTCACCCAGATTTGGCCAGGATCTACAACGTGTTCGGCCTGAGCAGCAACCACTCCTTGTCGACTCTGCTCGCAAACGTCGAGGGCCTAAAGCGAAGTCATGATGAAGATCGCCCGCTTGCTGATCGGTACCGCTTTCTGCGCGAACCAAAAGCAAGCGCGCCCGTAACGCTCCCGGAAGAACAATGGATTGTCGTTGGCCTCGCCAGCCATGAAGACGTGCTGACCGGCGCCGCGCTGGACAAGGCCATCGACAACGCCATGAACTCCAAAAGCTACACCTTCGAGCCGGAGGATGGCCCGCTGCTCTGCTATCAGGTCGGCGATCAAGATTGGGTTGCCGCGCAGAACCCGGAACAGGCCTTAGCGGTATTGGCTGAATACAACGGCGATTGGCTGCACGAGCACTCCGACGATTACGACGTGGTTCTGACTGGCGATTCGGAGCTCGACTGGCATTGGCAGGACGAAGATTCACCCGGTACTCCAGCGGGATCTCTCCGGCAGTGGCTGGCTGAAGCCCCGGAACCTTGCTACCTGAACGGGGTGGAGTGACGCCATGAGCAAACGAGCGATTCACCTTTACCCATGGGACGGCGGCACCGAGGCCGACCAAGATCCGCCCGAAGACGTTTACTGCGGTACCGAAGGCGACATGACCGACGACCAGCTCACCAATAACTGGCGTCACGTCACCTGCAAGCGCTGCCTGAAGATTCGGGAAAAAGAACTGGCGGCGCGGGCGGCGGACGACCGAGACCAGAAGGTCAAGCTGTTCGACGAGGCTCAAGTCATCACGATCAAGCTCGGTCACCGGAATATCTCAACAGCCCTCAAGGCTTTGATCAGGCAGCGCGACCAAATCAAGGCCGAGCTCACTAACCTGCGTCAAGACCGCGACGCCCTACTTGAAGCAGGAGCAGACCTACTATGATCTTGATTCCAATAGCCGCCCCGCTCTACATGGCCTTCCTGATCTACAGGGGGCCGTGGCGATGAACGATCAGAAGCTTCTGGAACTGGCGGCAAAGGCTGCGGGTGTGAAGGGTGTTTGGCAAGAATGGTGGGACGACCTCACCGACTCCAAGTCCTGCGGAATAGCTCCGAATGGTGCCTGTGGACGCGACTGGTGGAACCCGCTCGAAGACGACGGCAAAGCCCTTCGGCTGGCTATAAAGCTCGGAATCTGCATCGTTTTCATGGAAGAGTGCGACTCGGTTGTGGCAGAACACTCTGCGCACGGCGTGATGATCGTCGAAGCGATGGATGATTATGGAACTCGTCGCGCGATCGTGCGTGCCGCAGCAGAAATCGGCAGCCTGCCATGAGCCGCATGGTCAGCGTCCGCACAGAGGAACTGACCGGCCCTGCGCTGGACTGGGCAATCAACGCGATCGAGGGTGACCAGCAGCCCGTCGCGGGCCAGCTGGATCTCTTCGCCCTGCCTGATACCGAGCAACTGATCACGAAGCACGGCGTCTGGGTCGATGTTGGCCACAGCGACCAGTGGCTGGCTGACGCGACAAACGAACCGTTCAATCGCCAGCCCGGCGAAACTCGAACCATTGCAGTGTTCCGCGCCGTTGTCTTCGCCAAGCTCGGCGCCACGGTCACCGTCCCCGCCGATTTCATCCAGCAGTAACCACTCCCCCAACTCAACAGCCTGCCGGGGTACGGCGGGTGAGGATTCGTCATGTCCGATTTTCAAACCGAAACCACGCCCACCGCGCGCAAGCAGCACAAGTGTGGCGAATGCTACGGCCTCATTGAGCCAGGCCAGAAATACCAACTCGTGTCCGGCTGCTGGGAAGGCGATATGGGTTCTTTCAAAACATGCTTGCCCTGCGTCGAAGCGCGCACTTGGGCGATCGCTCAGCCCGAATGGATGGGCGACGGCGAACATCTCTACTACTTCGGCCGTCTCGACGAGGACTTATCAGATCTTGCACAAGAAATCAGCTCGCAGGATGGCCGGCGATTTCATGCATATCGCTTGCAGTGCCTGATGGCTCGACGCAGGAATTCAACTCAGGCGCGGCGGCAAGCCGCGTAACCCATCACCACCTTCTGCCGCCACGCGCGGCATGGAGCAATACCTCATGGCAAATCGAAGCGCGGCTCAGGTCGCGCCCATCCTCCCGCGCTTCATTCGCGCCGGCGAGGCATACGGCTACCTCGGCATGTGCCGGGAAGAATTCAACAAAACGGTGCGCCCGAACGTCCGCGAATTCCCGATCGGGAAACAGGGCGTCGGCTTCGACCGAGTCGAGCTTGATGAGTGGGCAGATCGCTACATCGAGACCATGGCAATTGAAAAGGCCGCGAATCAGGACAACAATCGCCCTCGCAGCGAGCGCCAGGGCAAGAAGAAAGGAGCAACGCCGTGGCCCAAAAAGCAATCACCGGCCTCCAGCAAATGCCGAACGGCATCTGGAAGATCGACAAAAAGTACAGAGGAGAACGAATTCAAGAGAGTACTGGCACTTGTAACCGCGCCGAAGCAGAGCAGTACCTGATCCACAAGCTGGAGCAGTTGCGCCAGCAGAAGGTGTACGGCGTCCGGCGGGTCAGGACGTGGCGGGAGGCGGCGACTCGCTTCCTGCTGGAAGTGAAGGATCAGGCTTCCATACATATCTCGGCCACCTATATGGAGCAGCTCGACCCGTTTATTGGCGATATGCCGCTGACCCACATTGACGACGATGCCCTCGCGCCGTACATCCAGTCGAAGCTGAATCCAGCGGTAGGCAAGCCAGTCACGAACCGGACAGTGAATATTGCGCTTCAGCGAGTCATCAGGGTGTTGAACCTCTGCGCGCGAAAGTGGCGTGACGAGGAGCGCCGGCCGTTGCTGGACGTGGTGCCGATGATTTCCCTACTGGACGAGAAGACGAACAGCCGAAAGCCCTACCCGCTTTCATGGGAAGAGCAGTCGATCCTGTTCGCCGAACTCCCGGCGCACCTTCAGAAAATGGCCCTTTACAAGGTCAATACTGGTTGCAGGGAGCAGGAGGTTTGCAAGTTGGAATGGTCGTGGGAGATCGCAGTGCCAGAACTGAACACAAGCGTGTTCCTGATTCCACCTGGATTTGGTGGTCGCAGTGCACGCGCAGGTGTGAAGAACCGCGACGAGCGCCTGGTGGTTTTGAATGACGTAGCCAAATCGGTCATCGAGCAGCAGAGAGGACAGCACCCCGTCTACGTGTTTCCGTTTGGCAAGCCAGATGGTGATGGGAATGAAACGACTGTTCACCGCATGAACGACTCAGCCTGGAAGAAGGCGCGGATCAGAGCGGCGAAGAAGTGGCAGGAGAAATTCTTGCGGCCGGCACATGACGGCTTTGCCAGAATCCGAATTCACGACTTGAAGCACACCTTTGGGAGAAGGCTGCGTGCTGCAGGTGTGACTGAGGAGGATCGGAAAGCGCTGCTCGGCCACAAGAATGGAAGCATCACCAGTCACTACTCAGCGGCAGAGTTGGATCAGCTCATTGCGGCGGCAAACAAGGTATCAGCAACCGACTCGCGCGCACCAGCGCTGACGATTCTGAAAAGGAGGGAAGCGTGAAGAGAAGGCCAAGGTCACTCGGAAAGTCACTATGGCAGAAACAACAAAGCCGCTCGAAAGCGGCTAAGTTATTGAAATATATGGTCGGGACGGAGTGATTCGAACACTCGACCCCTAGCACCCCATGCTAGTGCGCTACCGGACTGCGCTACGCCCCGACTGGTTTGAAACCCGCCCCTCGTCTCGAAGAGCGCTCAAGAATATATCGCAAGCTTTTGAAAACTGGAAGTATTCAAACGCAGCTTTTTATTTCTTGAGCACCACCAGTACATCTTCAAGCTCAGCGATCATCTGGCGGATCATTTGCTTGTATTGGGTGGTGTCGTCCTTGGCTTCATCACCGGACAAGCGCAGACGCGCGCCGCCGATGGTGAATCCCTGATCGTAAAGGAGCGCGCGGATTTGCCGGATCATCAGCACATCCTGGCGCTGATAATACCGGCGGTTTCCGCGGCGTTTGACGGGGTTGAGTTGAGGAAACTCCTGCTCCCAGTAGCGCAGCACGTGTGGCTTTACTGCACACAGCTCGCTGACTTCACCAATGGTGAAGTAGCGTTTGCCCGGGATGACGGGTAGTTCGTCGTTATGACTTGGTTCCAGCATAAGCCTCAACTCGGGCCTTCAACTTCTGCCCTGGACGAAAGGTGACCACACGGCGAGCCGTGATCGGGATTTCTTCCCCCGTTTTCGGGTTGCGGCCAGGCCGCTGGCGTTTGTCCCGAAGGTCGAAATTGCCGAAACCAGACAATTTGACCTGCTCGTTGTCTTCAAGAGCGTGCCTGATTTCCTCGAAAAACAGTTCAACCAACTCCTTGGCTTCTCGCTTGTTCAGGCCCAGCTCTTCATACAGACGTTCCGCCATCTCAGCTTTCGTCAAAGCCCCCATACGTCACTTCCTTAACGTGGCGTTCAACCTTTGTTCGAGCGAGGTGAGGATATTTTGCGTCGTCGAATTCACCTCATCGTCATTAAGAGTGCGCGATGGATGCTGCCAGGTCAAGCCAACTGCAAGGCTTTTTCTATCAGGATCAATGCCTTTACCCTGATACACGTCAAACAGCCTGAGATCCGTGAGCCATTCGCCTGCATTTTCACGGATTACGTCCAGTACAGCCGAGGCCGCGACGTCTTTGTGCGCGATCAGTGCAAGGTCACGACGCACTTCAGGAAAACGCGACAACTCGTGGAATTGCGGCATTTTTCCGGAAGCGACTTCAGCCAGAACCAGCTCGAAGACGAAGACCGGACGATCCAGACCCAGGGCCTTGGACAGCTCCGGGTGAATCGCACCGATAAAGCCGACTTCACGCCCGTCACGTTCGATGCGCGCGGTTTGCCCCGGGTGCAGCGCCGGGTGTTTACCCGGAGTGAAAGTGAAGGTATCCAGTGCACCGGCAAAGCCCAACACCGCTTCAACATCAGCCTTCACGTCGAAGAAATCGACGGTGTCGCGACCCTGCGCCCAACCTTCCGGCAGACGGCTGCCGCAAACAACACCCGACAGCATCGGTTCTTGCTTCAGACCTTCCAGCTGACCGACGAAGCGCAGACCGCTTTCGAACAGGCGCACGCGATCCTGCTGGCGGTTCAGGTTGTGCTGCAACGCCTTGACCAGGCCCGGCCACAGCGAAGAACGCATGGCGGCCATGTCATTGGAAATCGGGTTGGCCAGCAACAGCGGCTCAACGCCCGGGTTGAACAGTTCGAACTGTTTCGGATCTATGAAGCTGTAAGTGATCGCTTCCTGATAACCACGGGCTACCAGCAGACGACGCAGCTCAGGCAATTCGCTGCGTGCTTCAGCCTTCGCTTGCGGCGCCAGACGCGCTTGCGGGTAACGAACCGGCAGACGGTTATAGCCGTACAGACGCGCCAGCTCTTCGATCAGATCGACTTCCAGACTGATGTCGAAGCGGTGACTTGGCACTTCTACGCGCCACTGCCCTGCGCCGTCAGCGGAAATCTTCAGACCCAAGGCGCTGAGCAGACGCTCGACCTGCGCCGAATCCATTTCCATCCCCAGCATCTGGGTGATGCGCTGCGCACGCAGGGTGATCGGCGCGATCGATGGCAGGTGCTGTTCGCTGACGGTCTCGATGATCGGGCCGGCTTCACCACCGGTAATTTCCAGCAGCAGGCCAGTGGCGCGCTCCATGGCTTCACGGGCCAGTTGCCAGTCCACGCCACGCTCGTAACGGTGCGAGGCGTCGGTGTGCAGGCCGTAGGAACGAGCCTTGCCCGCCACAGCGATCTGATCGAAGAAGGCACTTTCCAGGAAAACGTCGCGAGTGGTTGCGGACACACCGCTGTGCTCGCCACCCATTACGCCGGCAATCGCCAGAGCGCGGGTGTGGTCGGCAATCACCAGGGTATCGCTACGCAGGCTGACTTCCTGACCGTCGAGCAAAACCAGCTTCTCACCCTCTTCCGCCATACGCACGCGGATGCCGCCATTGATTTCGGCGAGATCGAAAGCGTGCAGTGGCTGACCCAGCTCAAGCATCACGTAGTTGGTGATGTCGACGGCAGCGTCGATGCTGCGCACATCGGCGCGGCGCAGGCGTTCAACCATCCACAGCGGGGTTGGTTTGGACAGATCAACGTTACGGATGACACGACCCAGGTAACGCGGGCAGGCGGCAGGCGCCAGCACTTCTACCGGACGCACTTCGTCGTGCACAGCCGGAATGGTCATGACCACCGGGCGAGTGACCGGCGTGTCGTACAGCGCACCCACTTCACGGGCCAGACCGGCCAGCGACAGGCAGTCGCCACGGTTCGGGGTCAGGTCGACCTCGATGCTGGCATCTTCCAGATCCAGGTACACACGGAAATCTTCGCCCACCGGCGCATCGGCCGGCAGTTCCATCAGACCGTCGTTGCCTTCACCGACCTGCAGCTCGGCTTGCGAGCACAGCATGCCGTTGGACTCGACGCCACGCAGCTTGGCCTTCTTGATCTTGAAGTCGCCCGGCAGTTCGGCACCGATCATGGCGAACGGAATCTTCAGGCCCGGACGCACGTTTGGCGCACCGCACACGACCTGGAAGGTTTCCGCGCCATTGCTGACCTGGCACACACGCAACTTGTCGGCATCAGGGTGTTGCTCGGTGCTCAGCACCTCGCCCACGACCACGCCGCTGAATACACCGGCGGCCGGAGTCACACTATCGACCTCCAGACCCGCCATCGACAGACGAGCAACCAGCTCGTCGCGACTTACCTGCGGGCTAACCCAGCCACGCAGCCATTGTTCACTGAATTTCATCCTGCTCTCCTAAGAATTCGTTACGACTAGCGAAATTGCGCGAGGAACCGCAAGTCGTTGTCGAAGAACAGACGCAAGTCGTTCACGCCGTAACGGAGCATTGCCAGACGCTCGACACCCATGCCGAAGGCAAAACCGGAGAACTCTTCCGGATCGATGCCGGACATGCGCAGCACGTTCGGGTGCACCATGCCGCAGCCCATGACTTCCAGCCAGCCGGTCTGCTTGCAGACGCGGCAGCCTTTACCGCTGCACATCACGCATTCCATGTCGACTTCAGCGGATGGCTCGGTGAACGGGAAGTACGAAGGACGGAAACGGACGGCCAGCTCTTTTTCGAAGAACACCCGCAGGAATTCTTCGATGGTGCCTTTGAGGTCGGCGAAATTGATGTCGCGATCGACCAGCAGGCCTTCGACCTGGTGGAACATCGGCGAGTGGGTGATATCGGAGTCGCTGCGATACACACGGCCTGGGCAGACGATGCGGATCGGCGGCTGCTTGGACTCCATGGTGCGGACCTGTACCGGCGAGGTATGGGTGCGCAGCAACATGTTCGCATTGAAATAGAAGGTGTCATGCATCGACCGGGCCGGGTGGTGGCCTGGGATGTTGAGCGCTTCGAAGTTGTGATAGTCGTCTTCGACCTCAGGGCCTTCGGCGATGCCGTAGCCGATGCGGGTGAAGAACTGCTCGACTCGTTCCAGAGTCCGGGTCACAGGATGCAGACCACCGGAGGTCTGGCCACGGCCCGGCAACGTCACGTCAATGGATTCGGCAGACAGTTTGGCAGCCAGTTCGGCTTCTTCAAACAGAGCCATGCGCGCATTGAGAACGCCTGTAACACGCTCCTTGGCAACGTTGATCAGGGCGCCGACTTGCGGACGCTCTTCTGCCGGCAAATTCCCCAGGGTCTTCATCACCTGAGTCAATTCACCTTTTTTGCCAAGGTATTGAACCCGGATTTGCTCCAGGGCATTGATATCTTCAGCGCTTTGCACAGCCTCTAGTGCTTGAGAGACCAGCGCATCCAGGTTTTCCATGTACAGACTCCAGATACAAAATAGGGGAAGAGCTTGAAGGCTCTTCCCCTATTTATGACGTTTAACACCTGGCCCCACAGAGGTGAGGCCGGGTGACTGTCGGGGGTACTTAAGCCAAGGTGGCTTTAGCTTTCTCGACAATCGCAGCAAACGCCGCTTTTTCGTTCACTGCCAGATCAGCCAGAACCTTACGGTCGATCTCGATGGACGCTTTTTTCAGGCCAGCAATGAAACGGCTGTAGGACAGACCGTTAACACGAGCACCAGCGTTGATACGAGCGATCCACAGAGCGCGGAACTGACGTTTTTTCTGACGACGGTCACGGTAGGCGTATTGGCCTGCCTTGATTACCGCTTGCTTGGCAACACGGAATACGCGGGAGCGTGCGCCGTAGTAGCCTTTAGCAAGTTTCAGAATTTTTTTGTGACGCTTACGGGCAATGACGCCACGCTTTACACGAGCCATGAGTTACTTCCTCTATTCTTGACTAAAATTAACGAAGGCGCAGCATGCGCTCGACTTTTGCCACGTCAGACGGATGCAGCAAGCTGCTACCGCGCAGTTGACGCTTACGCTTGGTCGACATTTTGGTCAGGATGTGGCTCTTGAAAGCGTGCTTGTGCTTGATACCGTTAGCAGTTTTCAGAAACCGCTTAGCAGCACCACTTTTGGTTTTCATTTTTGGCATGTTCGGATACTCCGCATTCAGTTGATAAACATAATCAGAAGGCCTGCCGTGCCCTGTTGATTACTTCTTCTTTTTCGGGGCGATGACCATGATCAGCTGGCGTCCTTCCATCTTAGGATGCTGTTCGACCGAACCGTACTCGAGCAGGTCAGCTTCAACCCGCTTGAGGAGTTCCATCCCCAGCTCCTGGTGGGCCATCTCACGGCCGCGGAATCGCAAGGATACCTTGGCCCTGTCCCCGTCACTCAGGAAACGTACCAGGTTGCGCAGTTTTACCTGGTAATCCCCTTCCTCCGTCCCTGGACGAAACTTGATTTCTTTTACCTGAATCTGCTTCTGGTTTTTCTTCGCTGCTGCAATCTGCTTCTTCTTCTCGAAGATCGATTTGCCGTAGTCCATCACCCGGCAAACCGGTGGGACTGCGTCAGCAGAGATTTCTACCAGATCAAGCTTTGCTTCTTCAGCAATACGAAGCGCTTCATCAATCGAGACGATGCCAATCTGCTCGCCATCAGCGCCAATTAACCGAACCTCGCGTGCCGAGATATTCTCGTTGATCGGGGCTTTCGGTGCAGCTCGTTTATCTTGTCTCATTTCACGCTTAATAATAATTACTCCGAATCTGGGCGACCACGCCGGGAAACCGCTTGCGCGAGAAACTCAGCGAACTGGGCGACGGGCATCGAGCCCAGGTCAGCACCTTCACGAGTACGCACAGCGACAGTCTGCATCTCGACTTCCTTATCTCCGATAACCAAAAGATAGGGAACCTTGAGCAAAGTATGCTCGCGGATTTTAAAGCCGATCTTTTCATTTCTCAAGTCGGACTTGGCACGAAATCCGCTTTCGTTGAGAGTTTTTTCTACTTCTGCAACAAAATCTGCCTGTTTATCAGTGATATTCATGATCACTGCCTGGGTTGGCGCCAGCCACGCAGGGAATGCACCTTCGTAATGCTCGATCAGAATCCCGACGAAACGCTCGAACGAACCGAGGATCGCCCGGTGCAGCATCACTGGGTGTTTGCGGCTGTTGTCTTCGGAGACGTATTCGGCGCCGAGACGGACAGGCAGGTTGAAATCGAGCTGCAAGGTACCACACTGCCAGACGCGACCGAGGCAATCTTTCAGCGAGAACTCGATTTTCGGACCGTAGAACGCACCTTCACCCGGCTGCAGATCATACGGCAGACCCGCAGAATCAAGGGCTGCAGCCAGTGCCGCTTCGGCGCGATCCCACAGCTCGTCGGAACCCACGCGTTTTTCCGGACGAGTGGACAGTTTCATCTCGACATCGGTGAAGCCGAAGTCGCGGTAAACGTCCATGGTCAGCTTGATGAACGCTGCGGATTCGGCCTGCATCTGCTCTTCAGTGCAGAAGATGTGGGCGTCATCCTGGGTGAACGCACGCACACGCATGATGCCGTGCAGCGCGCCCGATGGCTCATTACGGTGGCAGGCACCGAATTCGGCCAGACGCATCGGCAGCTCGCGGTAGCTCTTCAGGCCCTGGTTGAAGACCTGCACGTGGCACGGGCAGTTCATCGGCTTGATGGCGTAGTCGCGGCTTTCCGACTCGGTGGTGAACATGTTGTCGGCGTAGTTGGCCCAGTGCCCGGATTTCTCCCACAGGCTGCGATCGACCACTTGAGGGGTCTTGATCTCGAGGTAGCCGTTGTCACGCTGCACCTTGCGCATGTACTGCTCGAGCACCTGGTACAGAGTCCAGCCATTCGGGTGCCAGAACACCATGCCCGGCGCTTCTTCCTGGGTGTGGAACAGGCCCAGGCGCTTGCCGATCTTGCGGTGATCGCGCTTTTCCGCTTCTTCGATGCGCTGGATGTAAGCCGCCAGCTGCTTCTTGTCAGCCCAGGCGGTGCCGTAGACGCGCTGCAGCTGCTCGTTCTTGGCATCACCGCGCCAGTAGGCACCGGACAACTTGGTCAGCTTGAAGGATTTCAGGAAGCGAGTGTTCGGCACGTGCGGACCGCGGCACATGTCGACGTATTCTTCGTGGTAGTACAGACCCATGGCCTGTTCGTTCGGCATGTCCTCGACCAGACGCAGCTTGTAGTCTTCGCCGCGAGCCTTGAACACTTCGATCACTTCGGCGCGCGGAGTGACTTTCTTGATCACGTCGTAATCTTTATCGATCAGCTGATGCATGCGCTGTTCGATGGCGGCCATGTCGTCCGGAGTAAAAGGACGCTCGAAGGCGATGTCGTAATAGAAGCCTTCATCGATGACCGGACCGATGACCATTTTGGCCGTCGGGTACAGCTGCTTGACCGCATGGCCAACCAGGTGCGCGCAAGAGTGGCGAATGATCTCCAGCCCCTCTTCATCCTTTGGCGTGATGATTTGCAGCGTCGCGTCGCTGTCGATGATGTCGCAGGCGTCGACCAGCTTGCCGTTGACCTTGCCGGCCACGGTGGCCTTGGCCAGACCTGCACCAATGGATGCGGCGACCTCGGCTACGGAAACCGGGTGATCGAATGAACGTTGACTGCCGTCGGGAAGAGTAATAGTTGGCATGGCGCCTCCTCTCCTAGTGGTGACCCCTACCAAAGGTCACGTGGGTTGGGATGAGCCAGTACAAGATCCGATCCAGGCCATTCAATGACGAACGCCTGCCTTACAGCGGCAGGAGCCTTGCGGCCAACCGGAAAACCGAACCAGAGTGACTGGGATTCAAATCAGAATTTTTCGCACGCTGACCGCTGCCGGGGCTGAAGGCCATCCGGAGCCTGAGAACGCTTGAGCCCGGCATGCTAGCACAGATGAGCGGTCATCGACGTCATCGAATTGAGGTCCTGCTGATTTGCGCATTTTTGCGTCGCGAAGTGAACTTGGGATATACGCTTTGCCTCAAATAAGCTGAGAATCGTCGCCGATATCAACCCAAGGAGTTTCCGACATGCGCCTTATCCGACTTTTTGCTTTCGCGGCCCCGCTGGCCCTGCTGCTGCCGCTGAGCGCCAACGCGGCCTGGCCTGCCGGCGTCAAAGCCCAATACATGAACGACTGCACCGCCGCAGCCAGCAAGAGCGTCAATCCGGCCGAAGCCAATAAACATTGCGCTTGCGGTGCCGACGTTCTGGAAAAGAAATTCACCACGCAAGAGATCGCGCAACTGATGGACAAGAACACCCCGCCAAGTGGTGAACTGGGTCAGCGAGCCTTGAAAGAAATCTCGGTTTGCCGCGTGCAGAAATAAGCGCTGACGAATGTTTTTTCGGGCGCCGAGCAGGCTGAAAACCGCCCAAAAGACCCCGAAATCGATAATTTACGCAGGTTTTATAGCTTTTTTTACACCCTCTTCACTCGGCTGAAAGCCACTGAAACCGGGGCTTGCAGACATTTGAGAGGTTTAAATCAATGCAATATGAAAGCAAACAGCACGTCCGGGGGGCTACCAAAGCGAACATTTCGACTATGATACTCCGGTGTGCCCAGTTGGCCTGAGCAGCACAGTACTACTGAAAATATATGTTTCTTGGAGATACACCATGTCTAATCGCCAAACCGGCACCGTTAAATGGTTCAACGATGAAAAAGGCTTCGGCTTCATCACTCCTCAAGGTGGCGGTGACGACCTGTTCGTACACTTCAAAGCTATCGAATCCGACGGTTTCAAAAGCCTGAAAGAAGGCCAGACCGTCTCTTTCGTGGCTGAGAAAGGCCAAAAGGGTATGCAAGCTGCACAAGTTCGCCCAGAGTAATTTCCTGGCGCACTAAAAAAACCCCGTCCATGTGACGGGGTTTTTTATGCCTGCAACAAAAGCGATCTGCGATCAGCCGCAGTTGACGCGAGTGACCACCAGGTTGTTGTCGGTGTTCAGATTCAGGCGATCGGAACGGTACTCCAGAGTGATCATGTCAGTTGGCTTGAGGAAGCGGGCGTTTTGCGCGCCAGCCTTGACGCGAGCCTGATCGAGCAGTTCCGGCGAAGCCTTTTTACCGATGGCAAACTCCGCTGCCTTTGCTTCACAGCGGCTATGACCGGCATCGGTCGCCACAGGATCCTTTGCCGACTCGCTGGAGGTTGTGCTGCAACCGGCCAACATGGCAACGGCCATTAGTGCACCCAGAGACGCGAACTTCAAAGGCATGAAGCCTCCTTTTTTCAAATGGTTAAGCTGAGATCGTGCGACCGCCAATTCGGCGTTTGGTTTCACAGCCGGTGCCATCACCCTGCCCCACGACCCGGAAAAACGCTGAGTCTGCCTGAAGTGCGCGCACCGCATCCTCACGCAATCGTCACCGAATATTAATGAAGCTCAATAGACGTCGATGTAATCGTGCGGCGGATTCGGCCAGTTGTCTTTCAGCGCATTGAAAATCTGCATCACCCAGACTTCATCACTGGCCGCGACCTTGCCGACATACCCCGACCCCTTGGCCCAGGTCTCCAGGCGAAACAGCAGGCCATCAATATCCTGCCCGCCGGTCACACCGGAAGAAATATAGGCAATTCCACTCTTGGTCACGCGCAGCTGCGTGTGCACATCATCGCTGGCCGACGCCAGCAACTGGCGCACAGCGTCGAGTGTCAGGCCATCGGGGGTGTTCAAATCGATCTGCACAGCACATTCCTTGGATCAGCCGGAAAAGACCAAGTGTCGCATAGCGTCGCGCTCATGCCTAAGTCGCAGTGCCAAACGCCCGACAAAGTGGTTAACTCGCTTTCAGACATTCCCGACTTTTCGAGCGCACTCATGAACACCGTAAGCATCTCCGCCGACATCAAGGTTCATTGGCCGAAGGGGCACAGCTCGTACAGCCCGGGCAGTGCGGAGGAGCTGGCGTTGATCAGCATCGATCTGCTGGTCAAGACGATGGGAACCCAGGGCGCACAAACGTTTATCGCCCAGGTGTTCGAGCGGTACCAGCATGACGGCGAGAACACGCAGGACACCGAGAGAAAATAAAAACCCGCAGGCTGGCACCTGCGGGTCACAGCCTTACTTCAAGCGCTTCAGACGCTCGGTCAGCAGATCGAAGAAGCCTTGAGCATCCCCATTTTCCACCCAGAAGGCGTTCTTCGGCGCCTTCAGACCGTCATACCAGTCAACGATGGTCTGGCCAAAAGTCGGACCTTCGCGACTATCCACCACAACGTTCACCGAACGACCGGTGAACAGCTCAGGCTTGAGCAGGTAAGCGATAACGGTAGCGTCGTGCACCGGGCCGCCCGGGATGCCGTAGTGCTCCATGTCACCCTTGATGTACTCGTTGAGGATGTCGCCAACAATCTTGCTTGCGTTGTTGTTCAGTGCAGCGATCTGTTTCAGGCGTGCGTCGCTGGTGAGGATCTTGTGGGTCACGTCCAGCGGCAGGTAGGTCAGTTTCACGCCGCTCTTGAGTACCACTTCCGCCGCTTGCGGGTCGGCGAACAGGTTGAATTCGGCCACCGGGGTGATGTTGCCGCCATTGAAGTGCGCACCGCCCATGATCACCACTTCCTTGATGCCATTGACGATCTCCGGCTCCTGGATCAGCGCCAGCGCCAGATTGGTTTGCGGGCCAAGCATGGCGATGGTGATGCTGTGCGGCTTGGCTTTTTTCAGGGTGTCGATCAGGTAGTTGACCGCATTGCCTTCGGCCAGGCCTTTTTTCGGCTCATGCACGGTGACACCCGACAGGCCTTCCTTGCCATGGATGTTCTCGGCGTAGATCGGCGTACGCATCAGCGGTTTCGGCGCACCGGCATACACCGGAACGTCTTCGCGCCCTGCCCATTCGCGAGCCAGGCGCGCGTTGCGCGATGTCTTGTCGAGGCGCACGTTGCCAGCCACGGTGGTCAGTGCACGAATGTTCAGTTCATCCGGCGAAGCCAGGGCGAACAGCAAAGCGACCACGTCGTCGGCGCCAGGGTCGGTGTCGATGATCAGGTCGATCTTTTCAGCAGCCTGAGCGCCGGTGGCGGTAATAAAAGACAAAAGCAGCAGACTCCGAAGCAATTGGTGGAGTTTTTGAGCATAGCGGTGCATGGCGCATTCCTTGTGCTGATGAAAATGAAAGGGTCGGAAACCCGATTAGAACGTTACCCCGGCCACCAGCACGATGTTGCAGTACGGCTGACATTCGCCTGTACGAACAATCGCCCGCGCCTGTCGGCTGAGAACCTTGAATTGCTCATGCGTCAGCAGATCGCGCCGACCGAGGGCACCCTCTTCTTGCAACTCGTCCAGCGCGACCAGGGCGGTCGGCTGCTTGTCGAGGATTTCGTTGGCCAGTACATGGCTTTCCACCTGCATCTCGCTGAGCACGACTTTCAGGGTACTGACAAAATCCGGAACGCCGTGGGTCAGCGCCAGATCAATCAATTCAACACCCGGTGGCACCGGCAGTCCGGCATCACCGATGACCACCATGTCGCCATGGCCCAGGGAAGCGATCAGCCGCGACAACGCGGCGTTGAGCAGAGGAGTCTTTTTCATGCGGGTTTGAACGCCTGTACGTCGGACATGGTTGGAATGGAAGGTTGTGCGCCGGCCCGGGTCACAGACAGCGCAGCAGCGACTTGCCCGTACCGGATCGCCTCGGCCTCGGATTTGCCACTGGCGAGCGCCGCCGCAAAACCGCCGACGAAGGTATCGCCCGCGGCGGTGGTATCGACCGCCTGCACCTTTGGCGCCGGGAAGTGCTCGAAACCTTTGCCATTGGCAAACAGTGAACCTTGCGCACCGAGGGTAATGATGACCTTGCCCGCGCCCATTGCGATCAACTGGTTGGCAGCGCTTTCTGCGCTTTGCAGCGAATCGACCGGCAACCCGCTCAACGCGGATGCTTCACTTTCGTTGGGGATCAGGTAGTCGATGGCGGCAAACCAGTCTGCCGGTAGCGGACGACTGGCCGGCGCCGGATTGAGGATGACCGTTTTACCCAGCGCACGTGCACGCTTGAGCGCATGCCCTACCGTTGCATCCGGGATCTCGAGCTGGCAGATAATCACGTCGGCCGCTTGCAGCACCGCATCAAAACGGTCGATCACTGCCGGGGTCATTGCACCGTTGGCGCCAGCAACGATCACGATGGCGTTCTGACTGTTGTCATCGACCACGATCAGCGCCACGCCACTGGAATCTTCGACCGTGCTCACCGCCTGACAATCGATCTGCTCAGCCAGCAACGCGTCACGCAATTGCACGCCGTAGTCATCATTGCCAACACAGCCGACCATCGCCACCCGCGCACCCAGGCGCGCAGCAGCGACTGCCTGATTGGCGCCCTTGCCGCCGGACACGGTGGCAAAGGAATGACCGATCAGCGTTTCACCGCCCTTGGGCAGCCGTGGTGCCCGGGTGACCAGATCCATGTTCAGGCTGCCTATTACCACTACATTTGCTGGCATACATCACTACTCGTCAATTCGGTTTCAGCGGTACTCGGTGAATACGCCGGACAGCGGCGCAGTCGATTCGCGCAAGACAATACTCGGGGTCACGATCCGTTGATCGGTGACCAGACTCGGGGTAGCAATCCTTCGCAGCAACACTTCGGCAGCCATCTCGCCCAACTGCAGGATCGACTGGCCAACGGTGGTCAGCGCCGGGTACACGTAGCGACTCATCTGGATATCGTCGAAGCCGATCACCGACAGCTCGCTTGGCACGCGGACATTGCGCTCGGCCGCCGCGCGGAGCACACCGATCCCGATCATGTCGTTACCGGCGAAGATCGCACTCGGCGGATTGCTTTCAAGCAGGATCGCCGCCGCGTTGTAACCACCGGTGCTGGTGAAATCGCTTTCCAGCATGCGCTCGGCCCGCACCTTGATGCCCGCCTCCTGCAGCGCCCGACAAAAACCGGCCTGACGCATTTGCGCCACGCTGGTGCTCGACGGACCACCGATGGTGGCGATATCGCGATGGCCCAGCTCCAACAGGTGCCGCGTCGCCAGATAAGCGCCATATTCATGGTCGATACGCACCAGGTCGGCGTCGACACCATCCAGCCCGCGGTCGACGATGACCATTGGCGTCTTCACCCCGGCCAGCCCTTGCGCGAGCCCGATGTCACCACCGGCGGAGGCGACGATCAAGCCGTCGATGCGTTTTTCCAGCAGCACGCGCAAGTAGCTGCGCTGTTTTTCCGGGTTGTCGTCAGAATTGCAGAGGATCACGCAGTAGCCGTTACGCTCGCAGTAATCCTCGATGCCCCGTGCCAACTCGGCAAAATACGGGTTGAGGCTGTTGGGCACCAATAAGCCAATGGTCGCAGTGGTCTTGGCTTTCAGCGAACGCGCCACCGCACTCGGCACATAGTCGAGGCTTTTGATGGCCGCCTCGACCTTCAACCGCACTTCCTGGCTGACCGGGCGCGTCTTGTTCACCACGTGAGAAACCGTGGTGTAGGAAATCCCCGCGAGCGCCGCCACATCCTTGATCGTTGCCATCTGTTAGCCCCGTCGACTGGCGCGCTGGCTGCGATAGGTATCGAGCACTACCGCGATGACAATCACCGCGCCGGTGATGATGCGTTTGGTTGGCTCGGTCGCGCCGATCTGCGCCAGACCGGCGGCCAGTACCGAAATGATCAACACACCGAAAAAGGTGCTGATCACCGAACCACGGCCACCCATCAGACTGGTGCCACCGATCACCACGGCGGCGATCACTTGCAATTCGAGACCGGAGCCGGCATTCGGGTCTGCAGCTTCCAGACGGGAAATCTGGAACAGTGCGGCAATCCCGGCCAGCAGCCCCATCAGGCTGAACACCAGAATCTTGTACGGTTTTGGATTGATCCCGGCCAGCCGCACCGCTTCCTCATTGGTGCCGATACCGATCAGGTAACGACCAAACACGGTGCGGGTCAGCACAGCTTGCGCAATGAATATCACCAGCAAGGCAATGATGAACGACGGCGAAATGCCGAACGCGATCGGGTTCGACAGCCAGGCAAATGAATCACCAATGTACGCGGTGCGCGAACCGGTCATCTGATACGCCAGACCACGGGCCATTTCCAGCACACCGAGCGAAACGATGAACGACGGAATGCGCCACGCCACGGTGATCGAACCGGTCACCGTTCCCGCCAGTGCCGCCACCGCCATACCGAGCAACGCGGCCGGCAACACGCTCCAGCCCCAACCGAGAATCGCCACGCTGACTGTCGAGGCGGCAAGCGCCAGCACCGAACCGACCGACAGGTCAATGCCGCCGATGATTAGTACAAAGGTCATGCCCACCGCCAGCACCATCAGATCGGGAATCTGGTTGGCCAGCGTGCTGAAAGTGTCATAGGACAGAAAGTGGCTGCTCATCATCGAGAACAGCGCCACCATCGCCAACAGAGCCCCGGCCAGGCCCAGATAGGTGCCCAGACCGTAGAAATTGCCACTACGTTTGCCGGCGGAAGATGCAGTTTTCATGGGAGATCCCTAGGCGCCGCTTCATTGAGCAACGCATCACGTTTTTGGTAGCCGGCGAACGCGGCGGCAAGCAAATCATCCTGGGTCCAGCTGTCGCGCTCGAAGGTATCGATCAAACGCCCTGCCGACAGCACACCAATCCGGTCGCAGATCAGCATCAGCTCGCGCAGGTCACTGGACACCACCACCAGCGCCTTGCCCTGACGCGTCAACTCGCCCAGCAAGGCGTAGATATCGAACTTGGCACCGACATCGATGCCGCGGGTCGGCTCGTCGAACAACAGCACCGAGCAATCGCGCTCCAGCCAGCGGCCGATCACCACTTTTTGCTGATTGCCGCCGGACAGTTCCGACACCAATTGTGTCGGGCTCGAACTGCGGATGCGCATGGCGTCGATCTGACGCTGCGCCAAGGAAATTTCGTCACTGGCATTGACGACTCCTGCCCTGGAAATCTCCGGCATGTTGCCCAAGGCGATGTTGGCGCTGATCGACTGACTGAGCAGCAGGCCTTCGCCCTTTCGGTCTTCGGTGATCAAGGCAATGCCATGGTTCACCGCATCAACTGGCGAACGCACACTGACCACCTGCGCCGGCGAACCCAGCGCGATCGTGCCGCTGTCGGCCAGGTCGGCACCGAAAATCAGCCGCAGCAATTCGGTGCGCCCTGCCCCGATCAGCCCGGAAATCCCGAAGATCTCGCCGGCGCGCACTTCGAAGGAAACATCGCGCACCTTGTCGGAACGGGTCAGGCCCTTGACCGTCAGGGCCGGGGCGCCGATCTTGCGCGGGCCCATGTCGATGTGTTCGCCCAGTTCGCGGCCAACCATCAAGGTGACCAGTTGCTCACTGTTGTAGTTGGCCATCGGTTCGACGCAGACCAGATTGCCGTCACGCAGCACGGCAATGCGTTGCGCGACGCGCGCCAGTTCTTCGAGACGGTGCGAGATATAGATGATCGAGACGCCACGCGCCTGCAAGCGAGTGATCTGCTCGAAGAGCATTTCCACTTCACGCGCAGTGAGCATCGCGGTCGGCTCATCGAGGATCAGCACGTGGCAATCGCCGATCAGGTTGCGTGCGATTTCGACCATCTGTTGATGGCCAATGCCCAGTTCGCCGACCAGGGTGTCCGGGTCAATGGCATCGAGGCCAACCTGCGCCATGGCCTCGATCGCGGCTTTGCGCAATTGCTTGCGACTGATCCAGCCGCCGTTGCTGGGCAGATTGTCGAGAAACAGGTTTTCCGCCACCGACAGCGTCGGCAGCAGATTGAGTTCTTGCATGACCATGCGCACGCCAAGCTCTTCAGCCTGGGTGCGACTGCCCGGACGGTAGTCCTTGCCCTGGAATTGCATCTGACCGGTGGTGGGCGTAACCAGACCACCAATGATCTTCGACAGCGTGCTTTTACCGGCGCCATTCTCACCGGTCAGCGCCAGCACTTCACCGCGCATCAGCGTCAAGTCGATGCCCGTGAGCACCGGTTGCGCATAGGTCTTACCGATACCGCTGACCGAGAGGACAGCGTTCGGGGCGGAAACTGACATAAAAAACTCTCCATGCGCTCGTCCGGACGGACGAGCGCCGTTGTGTCGCCGGAAGACTTACTTAGTGACCAACTCGACTGGCGTTTCGATCACGCCATTGACGCCGCTCTCGACTTTTTCGCCCTTGAGGATTTTCAGCGCAGTCTCGATACCGAACACGGCCTGCTTGGCAGCGAACTGATCGGCCGTCGCCAGTACGCGACCATCCTTGAGCATCGGCTTGATCGCATTGATGTTGTCGTAACCGACCACTTGGACCTTGCCCGCCTTGCCGGCAGCACGCACAGCGGAAACAGCGCCAACGGCCATGCTGTCGTTACCCGCCAGCAGCGCTTTCACATCCGGGTATTCGCTGAGAATCGAAGCCGCAACCTTGTTGCCCTTGTCGATCTCCCAGTCACCGGATTGCAAGGAGACAACCTTGATCTGCGCCGCCTCCATCGCATCCTTGAAGCCTGCGGTGCGTTGCTGGGCGTTGGTGGTGGTTGACACGCCTTCGATGATGCCGACTTCGTCACCGGCCTTCAGTTGCTTGGCCAGGTATTCGCCGACCAGACGCGCACCTTTGCGGTTGTCCGGGCCGACGAAAGGCACGCTGATGTTTTTGCTTTTGACGATCTGCGGATCGAGCTGGTTGTCGATGTTGATCACAGTGATGCCGGCATCGACGGCTTTCTTGATCACCGGCACCATGGCTTTGGAATCGGACGGTGCGATGACCAGCGCGTTGACCTTGGCCAGAATCATCTGCTCGACGATGCGGGTCTGGCCGGCGGTATCGGTCTCGTCCTTGATGCCGTTGGAGATCAGGTCGAAGTCGGCGGAGTGTTCTTTCTGGTAGGCCTTGGCGCCATCTTCCATGGTCAGGAAGAATTCGTTGGCCAGGGATTTCATGACCAGTGCGACTTTAGGTTTTTCCGGGGACTCGGCGAAAGCCGAAGAGACAGGTAGTGCGGCGGCTGCGGCAGCCAACATAGCGACAGCAAGAAGACGTCCAGCGAATGGCAGCTTCATGGGTTCACTCCGATCTTATGATTATTGTGAGCAACGCTCGCGCTGGCGTAAGCTTCAGCGCTCTCTTCCGGATAATAGTGCACCGGGGAAGCCGCGCAAACGTTTGCGTAGACCGAACTATGCGAATCCCGCCGACATTTGTCAACAATCAGAAATCGTTGTTGTATTGCGGGGCGCAATCGTCTGATTCACCCCTTACCGCTTAAGCCGTGGTGCTGACCAGGTTGCCGCTGGTGGAATCCTTGGACATTTCCTTGACCAGTGCCGCTGCGACTTCCATCAGCGCGCCGCTGGTTTGCGCGATCTGCCCCTGAACGGACATCACCGCCTGTGACTTGGCCTCGGGCGTCGGATAGCTCGCCGCCTGGGCCGCCGCCAGTTGCTGTTGCTGCTCCTGCAGTTGCTTCTGCAATTCCTGCATGCGCTTGAGCAACATTTTTACGGTGACGCTCAGACTGTCGCCGCTGTCAGCGCTATCCGCCTTGCTGGCTTCTTGCGTGAGACCACCGGTGCGAACTTGATTGCTCGGTTCTTTTTCAACGCCAAGCGCCTCGTCGGCCGCATCTGCTTCCGCCTGGTTCATTGCATTGATTGTCGCTGCGGTTTTACCGCCAATGGTGACTGAGCCGGGATTTGAAAAACCGATCGTCAGTGACATGTGCACTCCCTAAATAAACGTTTCCTTCCACAGCCATCGGCCTGCTGACGGGTTTCTTTAGCGGAAAACCTGAACCGGCAAGCCGTTGCGGTCGCCAGGAGGCGTAGTCCCTTTCGGTGAACCGAACATGAAAGCTTCCTTTGTTCGGAAACCCGGATAAGCCATTCACTCAAGAATCCGCCAACTTACAAAATATTGATATAAATCATCAGGTTAAACATTTTTCTAAAGCAAAGTAGCACTGGTACAGATCCTGCTCCCTAGCCTGCACCCCGGGCATTCAGATCGGCACGGGGCGCATCTAGATGAACCTGCATCAGCACCGTCTCACTACTAGAGAGAAAAATAATGAAATCTGCTTTCAACACCTTGGTTCCGGGCGCTTTGGCCCTCCTCCTGCTCCTGCCCACCGCCCTTCAGGCAAAAGAAGTCGAAACCCAGACCAAACTCGCCAACGTCGTGGTGCTTGCCACGGGCGGCACCATTGCCGGTGCCGGCGCCAGCGCAGCCAACAGCGCCACCTATCAAGCGGCCAAAGTCGGGATTGAACAACTGATCGCCGGCATCCCCGAACTGAGCAAACTGGCGAACGTGCGTGGCGAACAAGTCATGCAGATCGCTTCGGAAAGCATCACCAACGACAACCTGCTGCAACTGGGTCGCCGCGTATCCGAGCTGGCCGACAGCAAAGACGTCGATGGCATCGTCATCACCCACGGCACCGACACCCTGGAAGAAACCGCGTACTTCCTGAATCTGGTGGAAAAAACCGACAAGCCGATCATCGTGGTCGGCTCGATGCGTCCGGGCACCGCCATGTCGGCGGACGGCATGCTCAACCTGTACAACGCCGTCGCCGTCGCCAGCAGCAAAGAAGCGCACGGCAAAGGCGTGCTGGTAACCATGAACGACGAGATCCAGTCCGGTCGCGACGTCAGCAAAATGATCAACATCAAGACCGAGGCGTTCAAAAGCCCTTGGGGTCCGCTGGGCATGGTGGTTGAAGGCAAATCCTACTGGTTCCGCTTGCCGGCCAAGCGTCACACCATGGATTCGGAATTCGACATCAAAAACATCAAGAGCCTGCCTGACGTAGAAATCGCCTACTCCTACGGCAACGTCGACGACACCGCTTACAAGGCTCTGGCCCAGGCCGGCGCCAAAGCGATCATCCATGCCGGTACCGGTAACGGTTCGGTGTCTTCGCGCGTAGTGCCATCCCTGCAAGCCCTGCGTAAAGACGGCGTGCAGATCATCCGCTCGTCCCACGTCAACGCCGGCGGCTTCGTCCTGCGTAACGCCGAACAACCTGACGACAAGTACGACTGGGTGGTCGCTCACGACCTGAACCCGCAAAAGGCCCGCATCCTGGCCATGGTCGCCCTGACCAAAACCAACGACAGCAAAGAACTGCAGCGGATGTTCTGGGAATATTGATTGGCCCTCGCCTGACCCTTTCGGGTCGGGCAACCTGCTCACCACTCGCCCGTGCGGCGGGTGGTGCTGCCACTTACGCTGAGCGCGACTTTTTCATACAAAATAATCGACCCGACTTACACCAAAAGCGGAAAAGCGCTGTCAGAGGATTTTCTTGAATTTTAAGCACTTGCGAAAATGCTTACAGTTAAATACTGTATGCCCGTACAGCTTAATAAGGATAACCTCGTGGCCACCTCTCCTGATGCTCCTGACGCTTACGAACGCATGGGCATGCGCGTTCAGAAAATCATCAATTCCCCTACCGCACAAAAAGCCAAAGCCGCACTGATCTTCCGTCTGCCGGACGAGCCTGTGGATGCATGGGAGCAACTGCTCGAGGAAATCGACGAGAACGACAACGTCACACTCGCCTATCGCGACGATGGCGGCGTGCAGATTTTTTGGGTTGTGCCGAAGGAAGATTGATTCAATGAGTGTCCGCTGTTTTGCTTTGCTGCTGCTGTTCATCGCTTTTGGCGCCCAGGCTGGCGCGCCCCGCACTTTTACCGAGGCCAAAAAGGCCGCCTGGAAACTGTATGCACCGCAGTCCACCGAGTTTTACTGCGGGTGCAAGTACACCGGCAACAAGGTGGACTTGAAGGCTTGCGGCTACGTACCACGTAAAAATGCCAAGCGTGCTTCACGCATCGAATGGGAACACATCGTCCCGGCGTGGGAGTTCGGTCACCAGCGTCAATGCTGGCAGTCGGGCGGGCGCAAGAACTGCACCCGCTATGACCCGAGCTACCAGAAAGCCGAAGCCGACCTGCACAACCTGGTGCCGAGCATTGGTGAGGTCAACGGTGACCGCAGCAACTTCAGTTATGGCTGGCTGCCGGTGCAATCCGGGCAGTACGGCTCGTGCCTGACCCAGGTCGACTTCAAGGCCAAGAAGGTCATGCCGCGCCCGTCGATTCGCGGCATGATCGCGCGCACCTATTTCTACATGAGCAAGCAGTACGGCTTGCGCCTGTCGAAACAGGATCGGCAACTGTACGAAGCGTGGGACAAAACTTATCCAGTGCAGGACTGGGAACGTCAACGCAATCAGAGCGTGGCGTGCGTGATGGGACGCGGCAATGAATTTGTCGGCCCGGTAAACCTGAAAGCCTGCGGCTGATTCTTCAGCGCAAAAGAAAAGGCCTCGAACGTGATGTTCGAGGCCTTTTTTGTTTTTAGCTGCCAGCCTTGTTGTAGCGCCAGTAGCCCATCAGATTGAGTGACTCGCGCGAGATACCGCACTCCTTGATCAAGTATTTGCGCAGACGCATGACCGCTGCGCTTTCTCCGGCAATCCAGCCATAAAAACCTTCAGGGGCCGTGTTGGCGATCTCCCAGAGAATGTCTTTGTCGATATCGACTTCGGCGAGTTCGGCAGCTTGCCCGACCGATGAATCCTCTGCCGGCAGGAACGCCTGCTGCACTGCCTCTACCATCAGCGCCCCAGCCACTACTTCTGGCGTCTGATCGCGAATCAGCCACTGCACCGACAGCCCAGGCCAATCCGGCACCGGGAGCATGTCTGGCACGCTGTCCACTTCAAAGTACGCCTGAGTCTGAGGCGGTTCAGCCATGGCAGCCAACTCGTCAAGAATGCCCATGGCGGCCGGCAATGCCGTGGCATCGGCCACCAGCAAAACCTCCTTGAGCAGCTGCGGCGGCTTCCATTCGAACCCGCCGGCGTCCTGCGCGGAAAAACCGCTGTCAGGAGCGAGAATCTGCATAGACGCTCCTGGCTGCGCACGCAGCGCCCAGCGCGACGCGGGCCCGGTTTCGCCATGCAGAACAAAATCGATATCGACCTCGCCTTGCTCGGCGCGTAAATGACGAATGGTGTAGGTGCGCATTGCTGGCCGCCGGCTCGCCAGCATCGAACGAAAACGCGCGTACCAGCCCTCCTCCTGCGCAAGACTTGCAGGCGATCCATCTTCAGCAGGGAAGAACAATTTGACCCGCTGATCCGGCGCCCAAGTGGCCATGCCACCTATCGAAGGGTCGGCGAGCGTGATCCGCATCATGTGCGGACTCACCAGCGTCTTGCGGTGCAAAACCGCATTGAAGAGTTTGTAGGGAGCGGTGGAGGCCATGCGGAGCTCCTTCGGGAAATCGTGATTGACTCGTATAAGACGAATCGCCCGCGATGTCCTTTAGGCCGCTCCGCTGAAAGTGCTGCTTACGGCGCGAGCGGATGCTCGACGATCACCGACTCGACGTTCTGCTTCTTGGCCTTCACCAATGCCGCATCCACCTCTACCTTGCGCGCTTGCGCGTCGGCCTGGGAGTTGAACGGACCAATCAGGATCCGCGTCTTGCCGCTGCTGTCCTTGATCACGGTCGGCACGAACGCATGCTCGATCAACCAGCCACTCAGGTCACTGACAGCCTGAGGCGTTTCGCCGCGTACTTCGAGGTCCCATTGCGGGGCGGACGCCGCCGCAGGTGCGGCCGCGACTGCCGTTTTCGGCTTCTGCACGTCTACACTCTTGCCTTCACCACATCCCGCCAATGCCAGTGCCGCGACCATCCAGACCAGTTTGCGCACAACGCTTTCCTCGAAAATCACAAAGCGCCGATCTTAACATTCATAAATACTTCGCGAGGCCCGCAAAATGGGCACAAAACAACGAGATTGATGATTGCAGCCTCTGTATAGTTACGCCCTGGGAATTAATGCCGCATCTGCGCGTCAGAAAGAGGCACCCAAACCGTGAGACTTCGCACTAATCTATACGTACCACCGACCTCTGCACTGTCTGAATCAGGTGCCCTACAAAGCAATCAAGGAGAAGACCATGCTGATACTCACCCGCAAAGTCGGTGAAAGCATAAATATTGGTGATGACATTACGATCACCATCCTCGGCGTAAGCGGTCAGCAAGTCCGTATCGGCATCAACGCCCCGAAAAACGTTGCCGTGCACCGTGAAGAGATCTATCAGCGCATTCAGGCTGGCCTGACCGCCCCGGACAAGCCACAAACGCCCTGAGCCACCCCGCAGTCAGTAGCCAGTCCATTTGCCTTCGCGTAAGACTGGCTAAAGATTCACGCGCCGTATTGCCATCCGCTCCCCAGTCCACTGGGCACGGCGCCTGACACATCCCTTCTCCGCTTCATTCGCTCCCCTCCCTTTCTCCAGCAGCGCGATACTACCTGCGACTGCCAAGCCTGGCTGTCAGACATTTCCGAGAGGACACAGGGAATTGCTCCCTGCTAGCCGAACGTCACGCCGCGCGCCATGCCGGTAGCTGCAATCATCATCAGTACCAATAGCAGCGCCTCGACATGGCTGATCCGCGCGAACAGCTTTGCACGTCCGGTATCGAGCGCCTTGCCCCGCGCCAATGCGATCCGCCATTTGACCAGCGTGATCATCGGCGCCAGCTCTGTCAGCAGAATCAGCACGAACAACGTCATCTTCAAATGAAACAGCGGCTGGTGCAGATAGTAGTCAGTGCCCTTTTCAAATCCACCGAAGGCGCGCATGCCTCCGGTGACCAGCAACACCAGCGCGGCAATCCCCCACAGATTATCAGCGAGCAAAACCCGCTTGGCCTCACCGACGCCAGCGGCCAGACGACTGAACGCTGTGCCACGGGTCAACACGGCCCAGAAGCCCAGTGCAAAAGCCAAGAGATGAATCGCGGCGAGAAACCAGTGAACCAGCATCGACGAACTCCTTTGAGAAAGCCCTGGAAAACGCCAGTCAGTAGTAGTCGAAAAAAGCCGGTTGCGCCCGCACACGATCGTGGGGTTGGAAAGCTTCGCACTGGAAGCCGGGAGACAGAAAGCGCGATTCACCAAATCGCAGGCAAAAAAAATCCCAAGCAGCTGATGGAAGCTTGGGATTTAAAAATGCATAAACCGTGGTGGTGAACGCGGGGCAGATGTTACTGAACTTCACGACCAGCAACAACATTTTTTTGATAACCGGTCGGTTAAAAATACCGGTAACCCCTTCAATATCCACACTTTTTAGACGGATCCAAAAAAAGAACAGAACGCCATATCAGCAGGTCGTGTTATTTCGAAACACGCTAAGCGCTTGGGTAACGGAAGAGATGCAGTGTCGAGAGGTGCGCTGAGGTGGGGGTTTTGAAAAAGCTTTGCAAAAGTTTTGCAAATCGCAGACAACAAAAAAGGGCCCACCTTTCGGTGAGCCCTTCTAGACCGCCCAGCAGAGCGGATTTTGTTTGGTAGGCGCGATTGGACTCGAACCAACGACCCCCACCATGTCAAGGTCTGCTCGGAGCGAGCTCCGAGCCCTGCTGCTCTTGGATTTCTCAGAACGCCCATTCACATCATGAGGCGTCAAAAATGGCTAACTTTCGCTTACTCCCATCCGGCAACTGGAACGCTCAGGTACGGGTTAAAGGTAAATCCCCCCAGTCAAAAACCTTCAGCACGAAGGCCGAAGCAGAACTATGGGCGAGACAGATCGAAGCCGTGACGGCGGATCGCAAGCATCACACTATATATACGCTGGGCATGACCTACTGCGAAACCATGCTCAAGGGCAAAGGCAGCTACGACCACGCACTGAAAATCGTAGAGCATCTGGGCAGACACTTCACACAACCCATTCACGAAATCACGCCTCAGATGATCAACGACTTCAAGATCATGCGGCTGAAAAAAGTGAAGCCATCGACGTGCAGGACGCAGCTTGCATTCATGTCACGCTTCTACAGGTTCGCTAAACGCGGATTGCTGATCGACATTCACAACCCTGTGAGTGATATCGCCCTACCGAAGCCAGACCGATCTTCTGACAAGGTGATCCGAGCGAGCGAGCTTGAGCGACTATTGGCGAAGCTCTCACCCACCATGAAGCTCATCGTTGAACTGGCTTATGAGACTGCCATGAGACGATCCGAAATTCTGAAGCTGACAAACGACTGCCTCCACCTCAAGGACCGTATCGCTGATGTTATCGACGGGAAGAATGGTACACGGTCAGTTCCCCTCACCCACCGTGCGGTAGAGATTCTTGAACTCGCCCAACTTTGTGCCATTGTGGCACGCCACCCAAACGGTCAAGTGTTTACCGTTACACCGCACGCCGTTACTCAAGCCGTGCGCTTGGCACGTGTGAAGGCTGGCTTAGACAGCAGTGTCAGGCTACATCAACTCAGGCACACCAGAATCACCAACGTCGCAAAGAAAGGCTTCAACAATGCTCAGATCATGATTGTGTCAGGGCATAGAGATACACGATCCGTGGCGCGATACTCCCACCTCAATGTTAGGGACGTGCTGCACCTGATCGACTGATCAAACACGGCGGGCAGCCATGATGAGATAGGAGTTGGCTGCCTCTCCCCTTCCAAATGATTCGTCAGCTCCAATGAAGCATGCTGAGCCACAAACCCAAAGAAACCCATTCACAGGTTCCGTCACACAATGATCGATGACCTACGGGGTGCTGAAGTACAAGATTCCCTGATCAGCGTATCGCTGGTCACGAAGACTCTGCCGTCACCTTCGGTGTTTACGGCAGCCGTATCCCTATTAAAGCGATGATCGGAGCACTGGGATATCTTTCGCTACCCGGCACATAACCATGATTGAGATCATCGGGTAGGTTCCGGTATGAAAGCTCTATCGCACACACTTTGACACGGAAGGAAAGTCACTGACGTTGAACATCTACAGTGGTAGATGTTCATTTTAACAGAAGTAGTAAGCAATCCGTGCGACTCAACTTTTACCATTGAAAATAACTGAAGAAACCGCTTGACAAACCAGTCAAACCCATTGACAAATGGGAATCATTTGTGTAAAATATATCATATAATGTCAAGACAAAAGACTACCTTTTTTCAAACCATCTAAGTGTTTAGGTAGTTACTAGCCAATCATCATGGCGCTATTAGCACGACTTATTCATTTTCTGATTCTAGCAACTAGCTTGATCGTCAAGCTAAGCCTCTTAGTGCGCCTCTCCTGAATTCTATAACCACAACCTCATCATGGGTTGTGGGTTGTTATTGCCTGTAAAACAATCTGTTTATTAAACCAAAAACCAATCCATTTGGAGGATACCATTATGCCTAATGCAAGGTTGTGCGTCACTTGTGGAACAAAGCTAATTAACAGGCGTAGCCATACGCTCACCTGTTCAAGTACATGTCGCTGGAGGCGATGGTATGCAAAACAATCAGTGATGATACCAGTGAAGCTCTCATTCACCGTCAACTACTTTGAAAAGATCAAGAGTGCTGCTGACAAGCATGGAATGACAGTTGCCAACTACATTAAGAGTCGAGCCATTAGCTCTAATCCCACTCACACCATCATCAACTGAAGGAGTCGCAGCAAATGAAAGTAATACCTAATGGAAAAACAGTGGAAAAACTCACTTCGCTCATGTACCGGACTGGCCATACCAATCCCACGCATTGCGTGCAAGTGATGCTGACGACTATTTACAATAATCTGAATAAAAACTTAAAGGAATAGTAATGAGTGAACGCAAATGAGCAGCGACCATTTCATGAGAAGTTTTATACGTGCAGCGGCACAAGCAAAGGAACGTGCTGAGCAGCGAAAACAAGTTTTACAGAATGTCAACACGGTGGTGGTGACGACAGTCACTCCTACCGTTAATCCCACAGCCAGCGTCATTACAAAGCTTAGTTCTACAAAGCTGACCGACGAACAATTCAAAGACAGGCTACAGACAGCAATCATTAACCACATTCGAAAAGGAGCTACACATGAGCAATAAGATTACAATCAAAGGAACACCACCAGCTTGGAACGACAGTGAGTATCTGCGTCGTCTTGATATGGAGTTGCATGCATACCATCATACTGCTGCATCTCTTGAGTTGGTGAACGCCCCACTTGAACATGACTTTCTGAATCTTGTGATTGAGAAGAGTAAGCAAGGGTATAGCATCAGCACTCGTTTCCCGATCAGGCATGAACAGCTATCGCATACGGTTTACATGACCAAACCTGCCGAGATACAAGCGACAGACATTGAACAACTCAAGCAAAAGACAAAGGTTGAATATGTGCAACATCTTGAATCTGAGCATGTCCGCTATCAAGACCTGCTACGTGAGCAACTGGTGCAAGCACAGGCAGAAAAAGAACGTGTACAGCGTGAGCGTGAGGAAGCCAAGAAGATCGAAGCCATCAACAAACAGGTTCAAGCCTGCTACACCCCGCTTGATATCCCTGATGACATTCCAGAGCGAAGTGCTGCTGTGTTCTGTACAGATATGCAGTGACAAGCTGAGATATAATGACAGGCCCTTGATTGCCAACCGGTGGTCTAGGGCTTTTCTTTGTCTGTCGTTTACCATCAGGCTGTCTACGCTGCCGTCTACTGCACGTTCTCCCACTGATTGATGCGCCGTCTGGATTTGCCTGCATCGTTCCTGTCTGGCCCTTTTAGGCCCTGCGGATACACGCCTCTGATCTTACAACGATGATGAAATACAACTTGACAATGATTGAATCTTGACATAAGGCGAGAATTAGCGTATAAAGCTCGCCATCAAAGCACCTCTACCTCTACACGACCGCATCCAGTTTGGGTTTGCATCGTAGGGGTTTTGTCGTGCCTACGATTTGACAATCCAACCCATTTGGCAGCTACCGAGAGGAATTGCCTATGAAATGAACTTAAAAGGAGAATGAACAATGGCACTTTATTGCCCGGCTTTTACTGCAACACCCTTTCTTCACGTCGACGGCCTACTGATTAGCTCGGCAACCGGCGAAATCTTCGGCTATGACGATAAGCCATCGGTTTTCAGCGAATGTCCTGACCAATGCCCCGGACTAAATAGTTGCCGGAGTGTTGACGACCTGAATTCGTTCCTGAAGCATAAGCTCATTGACCTTCGTAAGCTGCCTGCGCACACGCAGCACTCACTGATCTACGCACAGGACTCTGCCCATGGCGTATGGCGCCGTGAAGGCATGGATTGTCGCATCACCGTGCCGATGATGAATACGCTTCGCGAGCTGCACGGATTGGTTAAGTATCATGGCGTTATCATTATTTCGCAAACTGATCTGGCGAATGCACTGAAAACGACAGAGTCGAACCTGATGAAAAAGCTGAATACCTTAGTTCGTGCGAACATGTTACGGGTCTATACATCAAGGGGTGGCGATATACGCAAGGGTGAGATCAAACTTGCCATCAACCCTCGACTCATTTTCAGAGGGCCGGACAAGGCACGCGACCGGTACATAGCGGCTTGGTATCGCCCAATGGGCTACCTGCATACGGGCGCCCTTCATCCTTTCAGCGTGGAAGAATGCCTCGCCTTAGCTGCGTAGTCTTTCCGTAACTTTTTTAAAAAAACTACGCAAGAAATGGTCTACAACCCACGTAAATAAAGGGTTTTGAAAAACTCCTATTAAGTATAGAGAGAGCGAAGCGAGCGATGCTTTGCTTGTGGGCGGAGGGCCACTGCTTTGTGTTGGTAAGCTTGACTGGTAAAACACTACTGGAAAAAACAGGAAGAAGAGGGGTAAACCCCTCAAAACACCAAGACTATTACTTTAGAGTTATAGACCTCTTAACTGAGCTTGAACAAGATGCTCTATCATCTCCGATGATGTTGGAATTGTTCAGTAGGTAGTGTTAAGAAAAAAGATCAAAAACTTGTCGGGGACTTATTGTCCTTCCCTCCTGAAGAGCATTCACGCCTCTGGCGCTCACTGGCCTACACGGATTCTATAAAACGCCACTTTGAAAAAGATCGTCTATCAATTGACTGACACTCATAAAGGTGATGTAGGCAAGCTGAACGAAGTGAACCGCTCTTTGAGTGAAGGACGAGTAGGAACGTCTTCCTGCCTTGCCCACATCAGTCCTTAGAGGTCGCATCAAATAACAATGCTAATAAAACCAATATCAGTACGAAGATACACGAATGTCTAGCTGGGGTTGAAATACGATTCTGAAGGTTTGTTGTTCACCAGTCTGTACCCATGTCGCCACTTCGCGCCTGAAGGAACTGGAGCCGCCGCACCTTCCAGTTGCTTCAGGATCTGGCCCTACGCCAATTAGCCTTCTACCCGGCTTCAAATAAAAACGAGCTTTCTCATCTCCTCCCAATCGCGCTACAAGCTTGCCATCGATAAAAATAGCAAATAGACAACCCGCACCATTCACGCCTCCCTCCCTGATAACAGTGACGTTGGCATCGCGCCCCTTTTCTTCTGATTGGTAGGCAAGTAATCGATTTGCTGGTGCTATCCCTACATCCCCGCCAGATGGAGGCGACGCACAGCCATTCAGAATCGCAATCGCAACAGCGACAATAATTGATCGCATGAGTTCTTCCTTGTTTTAGGTGATATGAAGATTTGAGTGCTATTGCTTTGAGGTAAGCTGCGCTCCTACATGAAATCTTTAGAAGGTATGTAGGTATTGATTATCGGAGCGTCATAGTTCTTGCCTGAGCAAGTAACCTTATAAGTAAGCTCGTTTTCTTTAGGGCTTTCATTAGCCTTAATTAGTGCCAATCCTTTCCCGGTCTGAGTACAAGATAGTTTGTCATGCATGTAAATTCGGTTTGTTTTCTCGGTTACTGGAAATTCCTGGCAGAAACTCAAATCTCCTGTACAAAGCTCAAGTTTAAGAGCGTAGAGCTCTGTAGCACCTTGCACCGATGACACCCTGTTAGCTGCCTGTACCCCTGAGCTACACAGAATGCTCAAGATCAGAGCCGCAGCCGACGTGTTTAGAGTTTTCATAACGATTTCATTCCGATTAATCATTGCCTGTAGTCACCCAGATGAGTTTCAGGAGGGTCACCGATCAATGCGTCTTCCCACATGGGGAGGAAGCAGATTCGCTAGAATATCTGAATTTCAGATATCTGAAAACCAGATATAGCTTGCTGGGCTGAATCTTGCGAAACGGCCTCCCCCATGCCAAAAACAATCTATAGACCCGAACACGACGTAGTGCTGTCACTTTTGAAGAAGCACAGGAATGCAGCCAAGTTGACACAGGCGGAGTGCTCAAAGGCTTTGAGCCGCCCTCAATCGTTTATGAGTGACGTAGAAAGTGGAACACGTCGGCTGGATATTATTCAGCTCCGAGACCTGTGCAAGGTGCTTGGGATTAGTCTCTGCGAATTTGTACAGGAGCTAGAGAACGCTATTGCGGTTTCTAATTAATTCAGCCCTTTGTTGGCCACTGCTCTCCTACCGCCTCTTCAAGCTGATTCCTCGACCGTCAGCCAACCAGACACAATTACTACTATCAGACACTTGAACAGAACTAATATCAGGGTAAATAAAGGGGCCGTGCGTCGGCTTTTTGTAGTGTTCAAGCTGCGACACTGATTAAACCTGGGTTTGAAGCACCTTTAGGCTAAGCGCACTACACTCTCGCCCTCACATCCCAAATTAGTAGAAAATCTTCGAAAAAACGTAAGCTAATCGTCGCGGCCTGCGCTCCTCCATCACATCTGGAGCAAGAGCCTTGAAGTCCATCTGCTCAACGCTCAAGGATGAAGACATGCCAGACAATACAGATGCCCACATCGCCACAGCAGACGTACTAACCTTGTTGCTGCACAACCAACATGCTTTAGCTGCGGCAATCGAAGAGGTAGCCCTCTGGGCTAGAACTACTGGCTCAAGCGAAACCCATGAGAACGCTGTAACAGCACTGGAAACTCTCGACGCCAACGCGTCTGCCATAACTGCCGGGATATTCAAGCTGCGTAGCTAACCCCTATCAAAGAAGTAGACCTATCCGGTAGCGCGAGGGCAGCCTAGAAAGGACTATCAATAAACTATTGTGGAATGTCATATGATCAATTTATCATTTGCCTATCAATCGTAATGACAAAGGATAAAGCCCATGAATACCCACCTCTACCTTCGAGCCTCGACCAAAGACCAAGATGCCAGTCGTGCAAAAGTTGCTCTTGAGCTGTTCGCTGCCGAGAAAGGATTGAGCATCGTTGGCGTGTATTCAGAGAATATCAGCGGAACCAAGCTCAACCGCCCCCAGTTGCTCGCTCTACTCGAAGCTGCCGAGAAGGGTCAAGTGCTATTGGTTGAGTCGGTAGACCGCCTGAGTCGCCTCTCACAGGCTGACTGGGACACTCTCAATGCCACTATCAAGGCCAAGGGGTTGCGTCTTGTGGTAGCTGACCTTCCCACCAGTCACATGCTGGTCGAATCGAATGGGATCACTGGGCAAATCATGAATGTGATCAACAACATGCTAATTGATCTTATGGCAACCATGGCTCGGCTGGATCAAGACAAGCGCGTGGAACGCATCAAGCAAGGGATAGAGAACAAAAAGCTTGCTGAGCCGGATTGGAAACCATCTGGCAAGGGGCGAAACACCACGTTGTGGGAACAGGTGAAATCGCTGATGGCGAAGCATCCAACTATGTCTGCTAACCAGATTGCAAAGCTAGCTGATTGTGGTGTTGCAACGGTATACCGGATCAAGCGTGAGCTCGCCTGAGCCTCATTCAGCGAGGAAAAAGCTGAATGAATTGCAAGCACTGACATTCAGCTAAAACGCCTCATACGGGGAGCTTCGCAAGCTCACGGATTTCAATATTTACGCCGGCCATCGGTTTTTTCTAGAAGTCGGGGTATTAAGCTGGTCAGAGCCATAGACAAATATTTCCATCACCACGGATTTTAATGCGGTGAATATACGAATTCGACTTGGAACCGCGTTTTTTTAAACTATGAGGAGGGGACTAAAATCACACAACCCAACTAAAAAACCTCACGCAAACTAAGGAGATTATTACGGAGCATTTATTAACCAATTCCTGATTGACCAGAAAGCATCCCACCACCCACCCTCACAGCCAATTGTTTATAATAATAAATCCCTTTAATATATTCATTAAGAACATAAGGAACCATTCGCCAGCAAAAAAACGGCCATAACAAAGATATGAGCACAACAACGTAACCTACCCTACCCAAAGCGAAAAACATTAGACCGCAGCCAACCCAAAAAGTAAAAATCTCTAAGAGAGATTTATGTCTAAGTATTTTTTTCTCAGCCAGTTCAGCCTTCGCCCTTGCTAACTGAAGCTCCTCACTAGCGGTCTCCAGAGGCACAGTACGAACTGCACTTTCCACCGCATCTATCAACACAAGCACACGTGCCTGCTGCAATTCCGACTTCAGGATTTTTATAACAATGATCTTCGACACCACAGGGACAGCATAGAATGCCATAACGAGGGTCACCACAAATCTCCACAGCGGCGCCTTGGTGATAATGCCAATTAGTGCACCACCGAAGTCCGCCGCACCCTCCAACCAAAACTCACTCAAAATCACGCGATAAAATTCGTCCGCCCCCAAGAGCATCGCGAATATAAAGCAGCATATCCGCCAGTGCGTTACGTAGCGGGACGCAACATCATAGACTGAGTCAAAAAACTTATCGACAATCATCGTGTCGGCAAAATATCAATAAACACAAGATCACCCCGTACTGGATCGAATGTTTCATGCACTGATATAGGGGCAGCCCAAATCGCAACATCCTTGTTACTTAAGTTATGAGCATGCAGCTTGAGAGCATCATCGTAATCCTGAATCATTAACTTATTCTCCTGCCCAGTAACCCGACTCCAAAATTTCGCTGCATACTTGAACGCCGACGTTGCTCCTTGCTGCTCAAGCCCTGTAATCTGCCCTATATAGACAGCGGGATTCTCCAGTCGTTTCGTTGCAACGACTTTGGAAAATCGTGCAGCCCTCATCGGATCAAACAAATAACTACCATAACCTTTTTGCGAATCGACATCCAACTTAAGAAGCGCACCGGGAGTCGTCCTGACTATTGCTAAAGCCTGATTTATATCTTTAAGTACGGCAGTCCGAGCATATGCTAACTTTCGCCCCCCCTCCACCGCAATCAAATCGTCTTGTGTAATTGGTTCAGCGTTATCATGCAAAACTAGGCCCTTGCATGCTTCCAAGTCACTTTGCAGAATCTTGCTATGTGACACTACCTCCTTGGCCGACCTCTCATATGATTCCGCCAAAAAAGCATTGTAGAGCTCAGGTATCTTAGCTGCCAGATCACTTACAAAAGGAATTCTTAGTGAGCCCTCCTCAAGCTCATTTATGTAAATATCAGCATAACCTTGAAGCTCTTTTGGTAGCGAAGTGAACTTCCTAACTTCGCCCTTACGCTCAAAGTAAACAATTTTATCAATTGAACGCTGTATATGAGGAAGAGTGTAAGCAAGCGTACGTAACGAAACGCTATGATTAGGCGCGAGAACCCCATCAAAGGTGAGAGTTATTTGATTCTGCATCACTGCGATTATCCATCCATGATCCGTTTGGGGGAAATCATAGATCAAATTCGATCTGAATGCACTACAGGGTAAAACTGACCCTCACCTCCAAAAAACCTTATACCTTCTCTGCCTATAGAAAGACCTTCACAAGGTCATTGATAAGCCATTGGCATGCAGTGAGGGAGATAAGCCTAGCACACTGGCGAAAACCGCTGCTGGCGATGTAACTACGCCCAGAATCGCTTATAAAGGCTCAATCTGCACCTATAACGAACCGAGTCAAAGGAATCTAGATGAGCCGACCATTGCAGTCGGCTTTTTGCTTAGGCGAGTTACATTCTTGGGTCTTCGTAAGGATACTCTTCTACGTCGAACTCAATCCCTTTATTCAAGCCAATAATGGATAGGTTAAATTCCTCATTGATAAATTCGCCCTCATCAGATTCGAAAGCAAGCTCAATTACAACGGAGAAGTTATGCTCTTCCTCCTCTACTCGCTCCAGCGAATCAAAAACGTGAAGTATGTCATCTTCTTTATCGTAGTAGCTATTGGCAGTATCCGGACCAGATACCTCGACTTTGAATTTCACAACTACGTCAAAATTTATTAGGCAGCTTTCAGTATCCAAGTGGGTAATTTGTGGTTCGAAATCTTCAATTTCTACAACCTCAAAATGATCAACCTCTGCGTCCTCCCAAGTCGACGAGTTATATACATCGGCGTCATTCAGAAGCGATCTGATCTCTTCTCTGATTTCATCATTTTTATCCTGCAGGAACTTCTCAACAAATTTAGACCGTGCATCGATATGCTTGTAACATATATCGAGCATAGCGCTTAGTGTGTCGACACTGATAAATTGGTCATTCCCTTGGCAAAACGCTCGATGATCTGGGTCTGAAGAAATAACGTAGACTTTCTCACCTCGCTGCAGAGCTGACCGGATGGCGAGCAGGGAGAAGGCGTCTCTGAATTCGGTTTGCTTCTTGGCTCCAAACGGCCTGATCTGCTTGAAGAACATATCAAGAATCTCGTTTGGGTTTACCTTGCTCATGTCTACAATTTTAGCATTCGAAGATTCTAGAAAACCTTGGAAATCGTCATAACCTTTTTTCTTCAAATCATCTTCTGTCAAATCAGGAAAAATCTTGCCAGCCAGCTCATCGTCATTGCGAAGGAATCCCGCTCGTTTTTTGAAGTTCTCTAGATTTTTCAGACCTTCCTTGATAGATTCGAGAATCTTCTTTTTGACTTCCTGCTCTACCACTGTGCTTGTGATGTGGACCAATTCAACTTTCTGGCATAGTTCTTCAAATGACTTGAAGGTTTGTGACTCAAAATCCATTTCAGCTTTGACGTAAAATTCTGTGTCGATGAAGACATTTTTGGTCGCGAGTGGCATGTGTAAAACCCTAAATCTGTGAGTATTACGAATTCTTTACCAAGCGGTTCGGCGGTGCCGTCACGAGAGTAATTATTTCATTCAAAGGGCTACGCATTTAAAATCAAGACTCACAATCATTTCCCTCACTAGGTCCTCATCATATTTAGCTATTTTTCTAATCTCCTCAAAAATATTGAGATCAAGCTTTGTCATTCTCTTCAAACATATAGCGGGAAAACCGCCCTCATCGTCAATTTCGAAGTGCCAATCATAATCGAAGTATTGCCCTTCAAGAGACTCCAATGCTTCCTTATCTTCTTTGAAATCAAAAACGGATCTTTTCTTTCGGTAATATAGCCAGTCATGATGTTTAGGGCGCAATTCAGACTTCATTACCAGCCGGTGCAAAGTCAACCTCTGCTGAACGTCTAATCCTTCGAGCATTTCGACGAATTCCGTAAAATCACGAACATACGTTTTTATTTCGTCTTTGTTTTCTTTGGGATCGTAACCCGATTGATCAATGAGCCGCTGCATGGAGAGAAAATTACTTTTTGCAGGGGCTTTAATGACATAACTACGCGAGCCAGAAGGTGGTGCATATTCCAGCATTGCCAGACTGTGTATCTTATTAATCTTGTACTCATCATGAATTCTACTGATTTGAAAATCCAAGTCAGTTATCGACATGATAGATACAGTCGTGTTTTTCATTTGATTTGACAGAGATTCTGGAACTTTACACACAGGCTGATCAGTCAAAATAAGAAAGACAAGATTATCGTACTCATTGAACATATCATTGCTAACAAAGGTATCGATTGTAGATTTTATTTTTGTCGTTCTATTCGTGGATGTAATCTGATAGCAAATACGATTCCCCAAATCTCTCAGATCAATCGCCGGAAACGTACTAATTTTCTCATTGGTGGTTCTGAGGTCATACCCATGATAGGCATTCAGCACCTGTTTGAAAAATCGCTCCATATCATCATTAATATCGGTGCGACCTTTTTTATTTTGAAATTTAACGTGAGTAGCAATCTCAATGAATTTACGTTCTATTTCATCCAGCTTCTTTTGCGTATGAGTAGTCATCCCTATCACCCTACAACTTGGTTTCTTCAAGGATACACCAACAATCCATAAAGGCACAACGCCATCAATAGACAAAAAAACCTTCTTGCGGAGGCTCTTAGGTGTTTCCGAAGCCTACTTCCTTTTTCCTAAATTTTTGCAACTGGAATTTTTTTGATAGCCAAGCTAATAGAAGGCTTGTTTTTCTAGTAAATTTTACAACCTTTCATTACGCCAATGCTGTATTTCGGATGTAGGGCTATCTGAGTCTATTACTTATCTATTTTGGCACTAATATAAAAAATACATGCGTATGTTACGACCACATGGTTAAATTTCAAGTAGCTCCAAAGCTTCAGCGGGTTCGAACCCATGCGTATCTCTGTGCCATTGGAAGTACTTCTTCGTTCTCTGGCTCCAAGCAGGTACGCAATTACCCAATACACCATCAATGTAACTCGATATTGCAGCAGACGCTTCGAGTGATGGATGTCTAACAACCACCCCATTATTTACCGAAATGTATCCGAACTCAAAAAGAGAGTCACAGCCCATACGGCACATAGGGGCTGCGATATTTTCGATATCCAGTTTTTCCTTTCTGTCGCAAGACGCCCGTTTTTTGATGTGCGCTGCAACCAGCATGTTGCGAGGGTATTCGTTTAAGCAGATGCAGCATGTACCAGCGGCCAAGCCTTTAAAGAGGTGTTTCACGATGAAGCGGTGCTCGTTTCTAGTCGGTCTCGTAGCAATACCATCTGTTTCCATCTGGAGACTGATTTCAATGCGAGCCTCTTCGAGACTTATAAGCTCATCGGCAAGTTCGCCAAGTAGCTGCTCGTAGCGATCAAAAATCGCTGCACTGTCGGCCTCAGAGAAGCGATTGAAAGACATACGAGGCTGGCTTTCGGTGCAGAGCAAGATGTCAGAATATGGAATAGACACATGGCGGACATCCGAAACGAAGTAAATATTCTCCCAAGTAGTGCCCACACTGTCGTTTTTAAAGCCCCACAGATGAAGAGCAAGGCGCCGATTACGGGTGCGATGAGTAAACCTTGACGCAACTGTAACCATTCCTTTGACATTGAAGATGACTACGTCGTTTGGAGCCATTCTCAGCCAAGCTGCTTCGGTTTTACTGGGCGATAGACCCCAGATATACAGCTTGCCCGAAGGATTCTCTGCTCGCAGTATCGCACTAAGCACAGGATCAAGAAGGTGCACGATATCGTCAAGAAAGATGGGGTTGAGTATGGTGTTCTGAAGGTTTTGCCTCGCAACTGGATCGGAGCAAGGTTGGTACACAACTGCGGCAGTCATTTCTCTCTCCTTGAGTACTTCACAGCATTGCCCTTGGACTTATCAACGGGATACTTCTCTGCATTCAGCTTGATTTTGGCTTGAGCCGCCGCTGCAACGTCGATATGTAGCTTATCTCCCAGTCTCAAAAGGTAAAGCAGAACATCGGCCATCTCTTCTTCAACGGCTTTTACTGTCTCATCGGCGAGCACGGCACGCTCACTCTGTTCAGCAGTGAGCCATTGAAAGAGCTCTGTAAGCTCCCCCACCTCGCCGGACAATGCCATCACTAGATTTTTGGGGGAATGGAACTGATCCCAGTCCCTCTCGATAGCAAACGCAGCCAGTTCGGACTGCAGTTGTTTCAGTACGTCCATTCCGATTCCTGCACCGTGATCATGATAGCGTGGACGCTAACGACTCTAGCAAAACCTGTCCAGCCACCAACACATGACACGCTCACCAAGAACACTCGACTACATTACCCTCCTGGGAAATGGAAACGAATCGCAGCTCAGGACAGACTCTGTGGGCGTTCACATTGCTCGGTGTGAACGAAGCCTATATTTTGTGAACGTTCTGCATGAAATCGTAGACAACAAAAAAGGGCCCACCTTTCGGTGAGCCCTTCTAGACCGCCCAGCAGAGCGGATTTTGTTTGGTAGGCGCGATTGGACTCGAACCAACGACCCCCACCATGTCAAGGTGGTGCTCTAACCAACTGAGCTACGTGCCTGCTGTGAGGCGGCATTCTACGGAATTCCGGAGGGGTGTCAACACCTTTTTTTCACCTAACCCTATGAATATGCAAAATATTTAATTTCGGGCCAGTAGAGAAGATTTTTCCGGTGGCTGGCGGAGGTTTTTCAACTCGGGTAGGATCGACGCACTCGTAAAATATATTAAACAGAGGCGCAGGATGGCGAACACCCCTTACCCAGAGTCTTATTACGCTGCGTCGGCCAATGCCGTACCGCCACGTCCGGCCTTGCAGGATGATGTGGAGACGGATGTCTGTGTGATCGGCGCCGGGTATACCGGGCTGTCCTCGGCGTTGTTTCTGTTGGAGAACGGTTTTCGCGTGACGGTGCTGGAAGCAGCCAAGGTCGGCTTCGGTGCATCGGGGCGTAATGGCGGGCAGATCGTCAACAGCTATAGCCGTGACATCGACGTCATCGAGCGCACCGTTGGCCCGAAGCAGGCGCAACTGCTCGGGCAGATGGCCTTCGAAGGCGGACGGATCATTCGGGAGCGCGTGGCCAAGTACAACATCCAGTGCGACCTGAAGGACGGCGGCGTGTTCGCCGCCCTCTCCGCCAAGCAGATGGGTCACCTGGAGTCGCAGAAGCGCCTGTGGGAGCGCTTTGGCCACACGCAACTGGAACTGCTCGATCAGCGCCGCATTCGCGAAGTGGTGGCGTGCGATCAATACGTCGGCGGCATGCTCGACATGAGCGGGGGCCACATTCATCCGCTGAACCTGGCGCTCGGTGAAGCTGCCGCGGTCGAGTCCCTCGGCGGCACCATCTATGAGCAATCGCCAGCCGTGCGCATCGAGCGTGGTGCCAACCCGGTAGTGCACACGCCGCAAGGCAAGGTCAGGGCCAAGTTCATCATCGTTGCCGGCAACGCCTATCTCGGCAATCTGGTACCGGAACTGGCGGCGAAATCGATGCCGTGCGGCACCCAGGTAATCACCACCGAACCGCTGGGCGATGAGCTGGCGAAATCTCTTCTGCCACAGGATTACTGCGTCGAAGACTGCAACTATCTGCTCGACTACTACCGACTGACCGGCGACAAGCGTCTGATCTTCGGCGGCGGCGTGGTTTACGGTGCGCGGGATCCAGCGAACATCGAAGCGATCATCCGCCCGAAAATGCTCAAGGCGTTCCCGCAACTGAAAGACGTGAAGATCGACTACGCCTGGACCGGCAATTTCCTGCTGACCCTGTCGCGCCTGCCGCAGGTTGGGCGCCTGGGCGACAACATCTACTATTCGCAAGGCTGCAGCGGCCACGGCGTGACTTACACGCATCTAGCCGGCAAAGTACTGGCCGAGGCGTTGCGCGGTCAGGCCGAGCGTTTTGATGCGTTTGCCGATCTGCCGCATTACCCGTTCCCCGGCGGGCAGTTGCTGCGCACGCCGTTTGCGGCATTGGGTGCGTGGTATTACGGGTTGCGTGACAAGCTGGGCTTCTGATCAGTTTTCTTGACTGGCAAACAACTGTGGCGAGGGAGCTTGCTCCCGCCGGGTCGCGCAGCGGCCCCTCTTTTATTTAGAAAGAAGGCCTGCTGCGCAGTCCAGCGGGAGCAAGCTCCCTCGCCACAAATATTTGCAGAATTCAGATCAGAGCTGGTCTCGGGCAATTCCGCTACGAATCCGCAAGATATCCGCCAGCACCGCCAAAGCGATCTCCGCCGGTGTTTTGCTGCCCAGGTTCAGGCCGATCGGCGCATGAATCCGCGCCAGCTCGACCTCCCCCAGCCCACCAATCCTGCGCAGGCGCTCGAAGCGTTTCTGCGAAGTCTGCTGCGAGCCCATGACGCCAATGTAAAACGCCTCGGTGCGCACCGCTTCCATCATCGCCAGATCGTCGATGCGCGGATCATGGGTCAGCGCCACCACCGCGGTATCGCGATGACAGCCGCCATCGGCGATGAACACCGAAGGCAGTTGCCGACGAATCTCCACGCCGTTGAGCACCACGCCTTCGAGCACTTCATCGCGCGGATCGCAGAGAATCACTTCGAAACCCAGACCCACCGCGAACTCGGCACAGGCCTGCGCCACGCTGGAGTAACCCGCCAGCAGCAAGCGCTGAGCGGCACCAATGCGAATCCGCACCCGATCGATCTCGCGCTCGATGCGCGCACCCTGCTCGCGATCAGTGAACAGACTGCGCGCACCGCTGGCCAGATCGACCTCGCGAATCAAACGGCGCTGGCCGAGCAATGCCGATTCGAGTTCACTCAGATGCGCCTGCACCTCGCAGTCGGCGTCAAATTTCTCTACCAGTACGTCGAGAATGCCGCCACAGGGCAGGCTGACCCGCGAGCGCGGATCATCACCTTCGCCGTAACGCACCACGTTGACCGCATCGAGAAACGCACCTTCAGCGACGCGCTCGAGAAAGTCTTCCTCAACACAGCCACCGGACAGCGAGCCGATCCACTGGCCTCTATCGTTCACCGCCAGCAGCGAACCCGGTGCACGCGGCGCCGAGCCGTAAGTGGTCAGCACCGTGCAGAGCCAAATGCGCTGCCCCGCTACCGACCACTCCAGTGCCCGCCGCACAACCTGTAGATCGAGATGCTGCATGTCAGTGCGCCTTGTGCTCGACGGCCGGAGCGTCAGCCTGCAGTTTCTGCACGTCGCTCACCGCCAGTTCAGCCGATTGACCGCCCCAGCCTTGACGCAGGTAGTTCAGCAGATCAGTCAGTTGCTCAGGTTTGAGCTTGTCGGCGAAACCCGGCATCGGTTGCATGTGTTCGAACCCGGCGAATTTCTGCTCACCGATACCGTCCTCGATCACCCGCACCAGGTTGCGCGGATCTTCCAGGCGCAGCGTGGTATTGCCGCGCATGGCCACGGCGATGTGCGGTTTGCCTTCACCACCGGCGGCATGACAACCGGCGCAGACGTTCAAATATTCCTGACGGCCGCGTTGCGCACTCGGGCTGAGTTTGTCCAGCGACACTTCAGTCAGCTCTTTCGCCGCTGGCGGCTTGTCGCCAAGCAGGAACGTCGCCATCGCCGCCAGATCCTGATCGTTCAGACCCTGAGTGCTGTTGTGGAACACCGGGAACATCTCGTTGAACATCGTGCCCTGGGCGCTCATGCCGTGCTTGAGGAACGTGCTCAGATCCTGCTGATTCCAGCCGCGCGCCGCCAGATCGGTGGCGAGCAGGCTCGGTGCCAGATACCCGTTGAGGATGCCGCCAGTCAGGCGCTTGTCCAGTTGCATCGCGCCCGGCAGGCCGCGTGGCGTGTGGCATTCGCCGCAGTGACCGAGCACTTCGACCATGTACTGGCCGCGCTTCCAGGCTGCGCTTTTGCCTTCGGCAGATTCCAGCTTCAAGGCCTTGCCGTACAGCATGTTCCAGCCGATCAGGCCCGGACGCACGTTGAACGGAAAGCTCAGACTCGTGACCGGCGCGGCGCGCTCGATCGGCTCGATGGTTTTCAGATACGCGTGAATCGCATCCGAGTCTTCCCGCGGGACCAGGTGATACGAGGTGTACGGCATCGCCGGATACAGATTCGCCCCGTCGCGACGCTTGCCTTCGGTCAGCGCAGCGAAGAATTCGTCATCGCTGTACAAGCCGATGCCGTGCTCTTTGCTCGGGGTGATGTTGGTGCCGTAGATCGTGCCGAATGGCGAGACGATCGGCAGCCCGCCGGCAAACGGCGCGCCGCCAGGCGCGGTGTGGCACGCCATGCAGTCGGCGGCGCGAGCAAGATATTCGCCGCGCTTGACCTGATCATCAGCGTGAGCAAACAACACCGGCGCAGCCAGCCCGACCGCCAGGGTCAGGCGGGTCAATAGATGCTTCATGCTCAACCCTCCTTGACCAGGCCGAGATCGGTCAGCACGTTGCGCGTAGCGTTGTAGTAACGCACGTACCCGGTGCAACGGCAGATGTGGTGGCCGAGGCTGTCCTCGATGACTTTTTCCAGTTGGCTTTTGACGATCGGCTGGCGCTGCAGCTTCTCCACCAGCACCGTCGCGGCGTTGACGAAGCCCGGCGCGCAGTAGCTGCACTGGAAGGCGAATTCGTCGACGAAACGCTGCTGGATCGGGTTCAGCTCAGTGACTTGGCCACTCTCATCACGCTTGGCATGACTTTCGATGGTGCGGACTTTCTTGCCTTCGAAGTAATGCGCGCCGGTGATGCAGGTGCGCACTTCTTCACTGGTGCCGTCCGGGTTGTCGACGATCACCACGCAGGCGTGGCAGATACCCTGGCCGCAGCCCAGGCGCGAACCGGTGAGGTTCTTGTATTCGTGCAGATAGTCGATCATCGGCAGGTCATCAGGGATGTCCACCGGACCGACGGATTGACCATTGAGGGTCAGTTGAAGCGGACGGTTAGCCATTGAGGGCCTCCTTGATGCGCGCAGCAGTGATTGGCAGATCGCGAACACGTTTACCGATGGCATGCGCCACGGCGTTACCGATGGCACCGACCACCGGGATCATCACCACTTCGGCGATGCCTTTGGACGGATCGCTAGGCGACAGCGGCGGCAGAATCTCCGCAGTCTGCTTCCACACCGCCACGTGACGGGCCATCGGCAGGCGATAACGGTTGAAGTTCCAGTCACCCTCCCCCGGCCCGCCTTCGTACAGCGGCATCTCTTCCATCAGCGCGTGACCGATGCCCATGGCGATCCCGCCTTCGAGCTGGCCCTTGACCAGTTCTTCGACCAGCACACGACCGCACTCGACCCACGAATGGTGGTTGAGCACTTCGACTTCCGCCGAGCCTTTATTGACCTTCAGCTCGACCAACGTGGCCACCGGGCTGTAGTAAGTCACCGCAGCGTTGTTCAACTGGACCACCGGGTAGTTGATGTTCTGGCGATCCAGCAGGTGGAAACCCGCCGTGCTCATCAACGCTTTCTTCGCCTTCGGCGCGCCATCACCGTACTTCACTGCGAGACCGTCGAGCGGCAGACGCTCGCGCACGCCGTCGATGCTGTATTCGGCCTCGGCCCAGCTCCAGCGGTTGAACGCGTGAACGGTGGCGCCGGTGACCAGACCACGTTCGTGAGCGCGTTTGGCCAGCTCTTCGAAGCTCAATGGCTGCATGCCATTGGCAGTGAGCTTGCCGTCGACCCAATGCGCATCTTCACGACGCACCACGTAAGGGTGGGCTTGACCGCCGTAAGGGCCCTGACGCCAGATTTCCATGGCCGCCGGCCACAAACCGTTGTTGAACAGCACGCGCGCCGCTTCACGGGTGGCGTGACTGAAGTAGTAGGCCGAGTTGGTCGCGGACGACGCCGAGGCCAGCTTGCCGACCCAACGCGGGTTGCGCAGCAGGTTGTCCTGTTCGGCCTGGCTCATGATGTAAGGGTTGCCGCTGGTGATCAGCTGCATTTCCTTCCATTCGGTTTCGCCGGTCTTCACGTCGTGCGCCGGGCTGCCAAGGAAATCGGCCACCACCAGCGCCTGCGAAGTGGACATGCCAGTGCCGATTTCAATACCGATGTGACGCAGGGTGATGCGACCTTCAGCAGTGAATTCGATGCTGGCCATCGGCGCTTCGGAGCCAGTGCCGAAGTCTTTCTGGCAAATCGCGAAACCCACGCCGTACCAGTTGTCCGGGTCGGCGGCTTCGCGCTGTTTCTTGATCGCGTCGCGGTTTTTCCAGACTTCGTGCACCGAGGCCTTGTCGAGAATCTCGTGCAGGCGCAGGGCACCGGCCGGAATCGCGCCCTGGGTGTTTTTCATGCCCGAACGCAGGGCGTTCTTGCGACGCAGATCAATCGCGTCGACACCGAGGCGATTGGCGATTTCGTCGACCATCATTTCGGTCGAGGCCATGCTTTGCAGGGTGCCGTAACCGCGCATCGAACCCGCTTCAACCCCACGCGAGTGGTAAGCGGTGACCTGCAGATCGTTCTGCGGCATGTAGTAGATCGACTGGGCTGCCGTGGCACCGACTGCCGCTACCGACGGGCTGTAGTTGATACGGCCACCACCGTCGACGCTCATCTCGGCACGGAAAATCTTGAAGCTGTAGTCGTTCTTGTCCACTGCGAGCTGATAGCGGATATCGAACGGGTGACGCTTGATGCCGCTCTGGAACTGCTCATAGCGGTCGTTGGCCAGACGGATCGGTACACCGGCGCCGTACAGCGCAGCGAGGGCCGCGTAGTAGACGAAGATGTTGTGGTCTTTGGAACCGTAGCCCACGGTGTAACCCGGGTGCATGTTCAGGTTTGCCAGGCCGAAGCGCGATGGCGCGATCATTTTCGCGGTCTCGGTCGCCGCTTCCAGCGGGCACTGAGTCGCGACCACGAAGTGCAGGGTCTTGGTTTTCGGGTCGTACCAGCCGTTGCCGTTGTCCGGCTCCATGGCGGCCGGTTCGATCGACGGGGTTTTGTAGCGCTCGTCGAACACCAGCCAGTTGTCCGGCGGCGTATCGATCTCTTTTTTCATGCGGTCGGCGTAGAACAGGCCGCGCTCGGTCAGGTTGCCGTGCAGGTTCGGCTGGGAATTCCACACCGGACGCCGGTTTTTCAGCATCGGGAACAGAATCGAGTCTTTCAGGCTGGCGAATTCGTCTTCGTCGGCCGAGGTCGCGCCGCCCACGCGCACGTAGCGGAAGCTGCCATAAGGGTCGCCTTCGTAGTACGGCACTTGTGCACCGTAACGAATCGCCTTGTCATTGAATTTGAGTTTGTTCTTGGCCTGACGGAAACGCTCGAAATCGTTCCAGATCAGGATCGCCACCGGGTGGCCGATGAACATCGGCACTTTGCCTTCCGGCAGCAAAGGGTCTGGCGCGTGTTCTTCAGGGAACACGATGCCGTCCTTGTCCAGATCGGCCGCTGTGACAATGCGGTCAGGTTGCAGGTCGGCACCCAGCCACGACAGGTCGTAGCCTTCGTAGATTCGGTCGGCCTTGATGGTTTTCAGCAACATGGCGTGGCCTTGCTGTTCAGGCCAGCCCGGCATGTCCTTGGAGCGAATGTCGCGGGCAAATACTTTGTTGCCGCAGACCTTGGACAGGGCGTCGTTACGTTGGCGTGCCTTGCCGTTGTTGCCGAGCCACTTCTCGGACGGCACGGTGACGCTGTTTTCCATCAAGGCAGCCAGCGCCTGACTGCTGAGCGGCGTGAGCGTGACGCTCACACCCGCCACCAGCCCGCCCTGGAGGAACGAGCGCCGGGATATATCACGGTTGGACATGGATCATCCTCTGGGCGGTTATGTGTCCGCCCTTCTGGTTATCTACTGGGAATCTCGAGTCTTGCAGAAGCCCTTCTTGGCTAAACAAAGGGCGTGTTGACAGTGCAAAGCTGACCGAAAGGTTAACTTTAAAGGTTTCTGAGCGTCCGGCAAACAACCAGTTACAAAAATTTGACTAAAGAATCAAAAAATCAATGCGACGCGGCACCGCAGCAGATCGCCGGGCACACCGACCCCCCCCCTGTGGGAGCGGGCTTGCTCGCGAAGGCGTGGTGTCAGGCAGACCATTTTCAACTGATACACCGCTTTCGCGAGCAAGCCCGCTCCCACAGGGGGATTTGTGTTGGATTCAGGGTGGAGGCACGAGCCTAAGGAAGGAAATACCAAATTTCAGACACAAAAAACCCCGGTCTTTCGACCAGGGTCTTTGCTATCGATTCCGAAACAACCAACGGTTGCTTTCGGTGTTTCAAGGCGTTCAGTGGTCCTTGAAACAGATATGGCGCAGCGGACGGGACTCGAACCCGCGACCCCCGGCGTGACAGGCCGGTATTCTAACCGACTGAACTACCGCTGCGTATCGCTTTGAGCTTGCGCTCAAGTAACTCGTTTTGATTGAAAGCTTCGGTGCTTTGCAATCGCGAACCAGACAATGTCTGACTCGTAAAATATGGCGCAGCGGACGGGACTCGAACCCGCGACCCCCGGCGTGACAGGCCGGTATTCTAACCGACTGAACTACCGCTGCGCGTCGGTGGAGGCACTTTCAGCCTACCTCTTGCTTTCGCAAGTTTCTCGGGGAGTGGTGGGTGATGACGGGATCGAACCGCCGACATTCTGCTTGTAAGGCAGACGCTCTCCCAGCTGAGCTAATCACCCGTTTGCATCTCCGAGGCCGCGAAATTTACGCAGGTAGCGAACCTAAGTCAATAGCAGGATTGAAGTTTTTCTGAAAAAGACGAAATTGTTTCCATCCTGCAAGACTGCCTTCGCGAGCAAGCTCGCTCCCACAGGGGGATTGCAGTCCAAATGTGGGAGCGAGCTTGCTCGCGAAGGCGGCAGCCCATTTGACGCAAATTCAGGAGAAGAACGCGATCTACTCGGTATAAATCATCTTCTTGGTCATGCCACCATCCACGACGAATTCCTGCCCGGTGACAAACCCGGCATTGCGCGACAACAGCCACGCGACCATCGCCGCCACATCCTCGACCGTTCCTACCCTGCCCGCCGGATGCTGAGCATGATCGGCATCGGCCAAAGGCTCTGCTCGCCGCGCAGAAGGATCCCGAGCATCAATCCAGCCAGGGCTGACCGCATTGACGCGAATTTCTGGCCCGAGACTGATCGCCAACGCATGGGTCAGCGCCAACAACCCGCCCTTGCTCGCCGCATACGCCTCGGAATCAGCCTCCGACTGCCGCGCACGGGTCGAGGCCAGATTGACGATCGAGCCGTTGTGCGCGCGCAGATACGGCGCACAGTGCTTGGCCAGCAGCATCGGCCCACTGAGGTTTACCGCCAGCACTCGATTCCAGTACGCCAGATCAAGACTTTCCAGGGTGATGTTGTGCGGGTCAGCGACTGCCGCGTTGCACACCAGCGCATCGAGACGACCAAATTGGCCGAGCACCTCGGCAACGCCGAGCGCGACTTGACTTTCATCCGCCACGTCCATTGCGATGAACCAGGCATTCTCGCCCAGTACCTTCGCCACTTTCGAGCCGCGCACCCGATCGAGATCGGTCAGCACCACTTGCCAGCCTTCGCTGATCAACCAGGCCGCGATACCCAAACCGATGCCGCGCGCAGCACCGGTAACCAGCGCCACGCGGCCATGGGTGCCCGCCTTCGGAGTAGACAACTCGATCACAACGCCGCCAGACCGCGCGACAGATCAGCCTGCAGGTCCACCACGTCTTCCAGACCGACCGCGATGCGGATCAGGCTGTCACGAATCCCTGCTGCTTCACGCTCCTGTGGCGCCAGACGGCCATGGGAGGTGGTGCTCGGATGAGTGATGGTGGTTTTGCTGTCACCAAGGTTGGCGGTGATCGAGATCAACCGGGTGGCATCGATAAAGCGCCACGCGCCCTCTTTGCCGCCCTTGACCTCGAAACTCACCACCGCGCCGAAGCCCTTCTGCTGACGCTGGGCCAGTTCATGCTGCGGATGGCTCTTGAGACCGGCGTAATGAACCTTCTCGATACCGTCCTGCTGCTCCAGCCATTCGGCCAGTTGCTGGGCGTTGGCGCAGTGCGCCTTCATTCGCAGATTCAGGGTTTCCAGGCCCTTGAGGAAGATCCACGCGTTGAACGGGCTCAGTGTCGGCCCGGCGGTGCGCAGGAAACCGACAACTTCTTTCATCTGCTCGCTGCGACCAGCCACCACACCACCCATGCAACGGCCTTGGCCGTCAATGAACTTGGTCGCCGAGTGCACGACAATGTCCGCACCGAGTTTCAGCGGCTGCTGCAAGGCAGGCGTGCAGAAGCAGTTGTCGACCACCAGCATCGCGCCTTTGGCGTGAGCGATTTCCGCCAGCGCGGTGATATCCACCAGCTCTGCCAACGGATTGGACGGCGACTCGACGAACAGCAGCTTGGTGTTCGGCTTGATCGCCGCATCCCAAGCCGAGAGATCGGCCAGCGGCACGTAGTCGACTTGCACACCGAAACGCTTGAAGTACTTCTCGAACAGGCTGATGGTCGAACCGAACACACTGCGCGACACCAGCACGTGATCGCCGGCACTGCACAGGCTCATCACCACTGCCATGATCGCGGCCATGCCCGTGGCGGTGGCGACCGCTTGCTCGGCACCTTCCAGAGCGGCAATCCGCTCTTCGAACGCGCGCACGGTCGGGTTGGTGTAGCGCGAGTAAACGTTGCCCGGCACTTCCCCGGCAAACCGCGCGGCCGCGTCGGCAGCGGTGCGGAACACGTAGCTGGAAGTGAAGAACATCGGATCACCGTGTTCGCCTTCCGGCGTCCGGTGCTGACCGGCACGTACGGCCAGGGTATCGAACGCTACGCCTTCGAGGTCGCTGTCCAGCCGACCGGCATCCCATTCCTGACTCATGCTGTCACTCCTTGCCCTGTTCTGAATAAATGAAAGTCTTTTGTCAGATACAAAACCGGCCCCTCAGGGCCGGTAGAAACTCAGTTGTTGTACAGATCGATGATCGCACTGACCGCCTGGGTCTTGACCTTGGAGGCATCGTTGCGTGCCTGCTCGATCTTGTCCAGGTAAGCCTCGTCGACGTCGCCGGTGACGTACTTGCCGTCGAACACCGCGCAATCGAAGTTTTCGATCTTGATCTTGCCGCCACCGACTGCTTCGATCAAGTCCGGCAGATCCTGATAGATCAGCCAGTCTGCACCGATCAGATCCGCCACATCCTGAGTCGAACGATTGTGTGCGATCAGTTCGTGAGCGCTCGGCATGTCGATGCCGTAAACGTTCGGGAAGCGTACGGCCGGAGCCGCGGAGCAGAAGTAGACGTTTTTCGCGCCGGCTTCGCGGGCCATCTGGATGATCTGCTTGCAGGTGGTGCCGCGTACGATCGAGTCGTCGACCAGCATCACGTTCTTGCCGCGGAATTCCAGCTCGATCGCGTTGAGCTTCTGACGAACCGACTTCTTGCGGGCAGCCTGGCCCGGCATGATGAAGGTCCGGCCGATGTAGCGGTTCTTGACGAAGCCTTCGCGGAATTTCACACCCAGGTGGTTCGCCAGCTCCAGCGCGGCGGTGCGGCTGGTGTCCGGAATCGGGATGACCACGTCGATGTCGTGCTCTGGACGCTCGCGCAGGATCTTCTCGGCGAGTTTCTCGCCCATGCGCAGACGCGCCTTGTACACCGACACGCCGTCGATGATCGAATCCGGACGCGCCAGGTAAACGTGTTCGAAGATGCACGGGGTCAGGGACGGGTTGGTCGCGCACTGACGGGTGTGCAGCTTGCCGTCTTCAGTGATGTACACCGCTTCGCCCGGGGCCAGGTCGCGAATCAGGGTGAAACCGAGCACGTCCAGGGAAACGCTTTCGGAAGCGATCATGTACTCGACGCCTTCGTCGGTGTGACGCTGACCGAACACGATCGGACGGATGCCGTGCGGGTCACGGAAACCGACGATGCCGTAACCGGTGATCATCGCCACCACCGCGTAACCGCCGACGCAACGGTTATGCACGTCGGTCACGGCGGCAAACACGTCTTCTTCGGTCGGTTGCAGCTTGCCGCGCTGGGCCAGCTCATGAGCGAACACGTTGAGCAGCACTTCCGAGTCGGAACTGGTGTTGACGTGACGCAGGTCGGATTCGTAGATCTCTTTGGCCAACTGTTCAACGTTGGTCAGGTTGCCGTTGTGCGCCAGGGTGATGCCGTAAGGCGAGTTGACGTAAAACGGCTGCGCTTCGGCCGAGGTCGAGCTGCCGGCAGTCGGGTAACGGACGTGACCGATACCCATGTGGCCGACCAGGCGCTGCATGTGACGCTGCTGAAACACGTCACGCACCAGACCATTGTCCTTGCGCAAGAACAACCGGCCGTCATGGCTGGTCACGATACCGGCAGCGTCCTGGCCGCGGTGCTGGAGCACGGTTAGCGCGTCATACAGCGCCTGATTGACGTTCGACTTACCGACGATACCGACGATGCCACACATGCGACGCAACCCCTACTTAATGGATCTGAACTGAACAACACTCACTGAGGCGTTTTGGCCGACGGCAAGAGTTGCTCCTTGAACGGAATATCAGCGGGTACGCTGATTCCGCTGGCAAGCCACTGACTGCTCCACCCGAGAATCAGGTTTTTGGACCAGTCGGCGACCAATAGAAACTTTGGCACGAGCTGTGATTCTTTCCACCACCCGTCCTGCTGTACCGGCCCCAGGCTCAACAGCCCGACTGCCACGACCACCAGCAACACGCCACGCGCCGCGCCGAAGGCCATGCCCAGGAATCGATCGGTGCCGGACAATCCGGTCACGCGCACCAACTCGCCGATAAGATAATTGATCATTGCGCCCACGATCAGCGTGGCGACAAACATGATGGCACAGCCCGCGATCACGCGAGCCGATGGGGTTTCGATGTATCCGGCGAGGTACTCGGACAGTGAGCCACCGAACATCCAGGCAACCGCTCCTGCGATGATCCAGGTCACCAGCGATAATGCTTCCTTGACGAAGCCGCGGCTCAAACTGATCAAAGCGGAGATGGCGATGATTGCAACAATCGCCCAGTCAACCAGGGTAAATGGCACAGTGCAGCCTACAGACGGATAAGGCGGCGCATTTTAGCAGAGCGCACCGCTGTCGGTAAGCTGCGATTTTCAGTGCATTTCAATCGAATCGATAGATCCTAGCCGCGCTCGGGCTGGAAGCGCACGACAAACCCCTTCAGGTTCTGCTGGCGACTCAACAGATCACGCAGACGATCGGCCTCGGCACGCTCGATCAGCGGACCCACGAACACCCGGTTCTTGCCGTCGGCGGAACGGATATAAGCGTTGTAGCCCTGACTGCGCAGGGTTTTCTGCAGGCTTTCGGCGCTGGCGCGACTCGACAGACTGGCCAGTTGCACCGACCAGCTGACCGACAGACCGTTGGCATCGACGCGACTTTGCGTGGTGTCAGGTTTCGACGCAGCAGCAATAGGCTGAGCAGGTGCCGGAATCGGTTTGGCCACCGCAGGCGGCGCAGTCGGCTTGGCGATTGCTATGGGCGCCGTCGGCGCCGGGGCTGCCGCGATTGGTGCAGCAGGCGCAGTGTCTTCTGCGACTTCTTCATCCGCTGGCACCGGCTCTTGTGGCGAAGCTTGCGGCTCAGGCACGGCCACCGACTCCATTTGCACCTGCGGCATCGAAGGGGCTTGCGGCGCGGCAGGCGCCTCGACCGTCACTTGACGTTGCTCGTCCTGGCGGGAAAACAGCATCGGCAGGAAAATCACCGCCAGCGCCACCAGCACCAGGGCACCGACCATGCGCTGCTTGTACGCTTTATCCAGCAAAGCCATTTGCCGCTTCCTCCGTGGAGCGCCGGGCCAGCCATTCAAGGGCCTCGGCAACACAATAAAATGATCCGAACAACAGAATCTCGTCGTCGCTGGTTGCGATCGCACACTGCCCTTCCAGCGCAGCCGCGACACTGTCATAGGACGTGACGGACGCGCCAAGGTTCTGCAACCCGGCGTGCAATTCACTGACCGGACGCGAACGCGGCGAATCCAGCGGCGCGACCGCCCAATGCTGGACACTAGCATTCAATTCGCCGACAACACCATCCAGATCCTTGTCGGCCAACAGGCCGAACACAGCCAGACGCTTGCCTACCGGCGGCCGAGTGGCCAGGCGCCGCGCCAGATACTCCGCCGCGTGCGGGTTATGCCCCACGTCCAGCAGCAGGTTCAGGCGCTTGCCATCGAATTCGAACGAGCGGCGATCCAGCCGGCCGACCACGCGAGTGGCCTGCAAGGCAGCAACAATTTGCGACGGATTCCACGGCAAGCCGAGCAGCAGATACGCCTGCAATGCCAGCGCGGCGTTTTCCATCGGCAGATCGAGCAGCGGCAAGTCGCGCAGTTCGACCGGCTGGCCTTGCGCATCAGTGCCGCGCCACTGCCAGTGCTGGTCTGTGATGCCGAGGTCGAAATCACGCCCACGCAGGAAAAACGGACATGCCAGCTCCCGCGCCTTGTCGAGCAGCGGTTGCGGAGGATTCAGGTCGCCGCACAAGGCTGGTTTGCCCTGACGAAAAATCCCGGCCTTCTCGAAGGCCACGGATTCGCGGGTATTGCCCAGGTATTCGGCATGATCGACGCCAATGCTGGTGACCAGCGCGATATCGGCGTCCACCACATTGACCGTGTCCAGACGCCCGCCCAGCCCGACTTCCAGCACCACAGCGTCAAGTTTTGCCTGTTGAAACAGCCAGAACGCCGCCAGGGTGCCCATTTCGAAGTAAGTCAGGGAAGTGTCGCCACGCCCGGCCTCCACCGCAGCGAAGGCCTCGCACAGCTGCGCGTCAGTGGCTTCGACGCCATTGAGCTGCACCCGCTCGTTGTAACGCAGCAGGTGCGGAGAATTGTAGACACCCACGCTCAGACCCTGCGCCCGCAGCAATGAAGCCACGAAAGCGCAGGTCGAACCCTTGCCGTTGGTGCCGGTGACCGTAATCACCCGAGGCGCCGGCTGGCCCAGTCCCATGCGGGACGCTACCTGTTGCGAACGCTCCAGCCCCATGTCGATGGCCGATGGATGCAACTGCTCAAGGTAGGCGAGCCACTCGCCAAGGGTACGCTCGGTCATACGTTGGCAGGCACCGGTGGAACGACGATTGGCTCGACAGGAGCGGCGACGTAGGTCGGAGTCGGCTGGCCGGTCAGTTGCGCCAGCAGATTGCCCAGGCGTGGACGCAGTTCACGACGATCGATGATCAGATCGATCGCGCCATGCTCCAGCAGGAACTCGCTGCGCTGGAAGCCTTCCGGCAGTTTTTCACGCACGGTCTGCTCGATCACGCGCGGACCGGCGAAGCCGATCAGCGCCTTTGGCTCACCGACGATCACGTCGCCGAGCATTGCCAGGCTGGCGGAAACGCCGCCGTAGACCGGATCGGTCAGCACCGAGATGAACGGAATGCCTTCTTCACGCAGACGCGCCAGTACCGCCGACGTCTTGGCCATCTGCATCAGCGAGATCAGCGCTTCCTGCATGCGCGCACCACCGGAGGCGGCGAAGCAGATCATCGGGCAACGGTTTTCCAGGGCGTAGTTGGCGGCGCGCACGAAGCGCTCACCGACGATGGCGCCCATGGAACCGCCCATGAAGCTGAATTCGAACGCCGACACCACCACCGGCATACCCAGCAGGGTGCCGCTGACGGAGATCAGCGCGTCTTTTTCGCCGGTCTGCTTCTGTGCAGCGACCAGACGGTCCTTGTACTTCTTGCCGTCGCGGAATTTCAGACGATCTACCGGCTCCAGGTCTGCACCCAGCTCGTTGCGGCCTTCGGCATCCAGGAAGATGTCGATACGCGCCCGTGCGCCGATGCGCATGTGGTGGTTGCACTTGGGGCAAACGTCCAGGGTCTTTTCCAGCTCAGGGCGATACAGCACAGCCTCGCAGGACGGGCATTTGTGCCACAGACCTTCAGGCACCGAGCTCTTCTTGACCTCCGAACGCATGATCGAAGGGATCAGTTTGTCTACCAACCAGTTGCTCATGCTTTCTTTCTCCAGTACCGGCGGCCCGAACGCTCTGGTTCGCAGCCCCGCGTATGCCCTTCAGCTAAATTCATGTGTGTGGCGATGGTTGGTGGAACGCCGCGGTCAGCGCGGAACATGACCTGCGTGCAACTCCAGAAACCCTCAGCCTCGCCTGCTTTGTGCAAGTGCATTGATGGACGGCGGCAGTTCGCCAGCCGTCACATCGAAGTAGACGCTCCCTGCGAGCTTCTACGTACGGCATTGATGAACGCGCGGATCTTCGCATGATCCTTGATGCCCTTGCTCGCTTCTACCCCGCCGCTGACATCGACCGCGTACGGTTTGACCCGGGCCACAGCGTCGGCGACGTTTTCCGGGGTGAGGCCACCGGCCAGGATCAGCGGCTTGCTCAAAGCTTGCGGAATCAAAGACCAGTCGAACGCCTCGCCGGTTCCGCCCGGAACGCCTTCGACGTAAGTGTCGAGCAGCACGCCACTGGCACTCGGATAGGCATCGACGGCAGCCGCGATGTCATCGCCAGCCTTGACCCGCAATGCCTTGATGTACGGACGATGCCAACCTTCGCACTGTTCAGCGGTCTCGTCGCCATGGAACTGCAACAGGTCCAGCGGCACGGCATCGAGGATTTCCCCCAACTCGCAGCGGCTGGCATTGACGAACAGGCCCACCGTCGTCACGAACGGCGGCAAGGCCTGGATGATCGCCCTTGCCTGCTGCACGCTCACTGCACGCGGGCTCTTGGCGTAGAACACGAACCCGATCGCATCCGCCCCGGCCTCGACCGCTGCCAACGCATCTTCTATGCGGGTAATCCCGCAGATCTTGCTGCGAACGGCTGACATATCGAGAAAAACTCCGCGTCAAATTCGGGAAAGTCCCGGATGGTAACAAATGCGTTCGAGGGCGTCAGCCGTCAAGTTCCGAGAAACCCGTAAGGAAATGTGGCCCGATAAAACGCTCGGGCAACGGAAATTCATCGTGATACTCGACCTGCACCAGATACAACCCGTACGGATGCGCTGTCACGCCACCGGAACGGCGCTCGCGGCTTTCCAGCACTTCCTTCATCCACTCGACCGGGCGCTCGCCAGCACCGATGGTCATCAACACACCGGCAATGTTGCGCACCATGTGGTGCAAAAAGGCGTTGGCGCGAATATCGAGAACGATCATCTTGCCGTGGCGAGTCACGCGCAGATGATGCATCTTCTTGATCGGCGACTTGGCCTGGCACTGACCAGCACGGAACGCACTGAAATCGTGAGTGCCGATCAGGTATTGCGCCGCTTCAGCCATGCGCTCAACGTCGAGTGGGCGGTGGTTCCAGGTGATCTCTTCGTTGAGATGCGCCGGACGAATCTGATCGTTGTAGATCACATAGCGATAACGCCGGGCGATGGCTTTGAACCGCGCATGGAAATGCGCCGGCATCACCCGCGCCCAGCTGACACTGATGTCGTGGGGCAGATTGATATTGGCGCCCATCACCCAGGCTTTCAGCGAACGATCGACTTGCGTATCGAAATGCACCACTTGTCCGCAAGCATGCACCCCGGCATCGGTACGCCCGGCGCACTGCAGCGAAATCGGCGAATTGGCGACTTTCGACAAGGCTTTTTCGAGCTCTTCCTGCACCGTGGCCACGCCGGTCAACTGACGCTGCCAGCCGCTGTAGCGCGAGCCTTTGTACTCGACGCCCAGTGCCACACGGTAAAAGCCTTCGGGTGCCATTTCGGCGACCGGGTTATCTATGTTTGCCAAGGTGGGACAGCCTGCTGAGGTACAAAGGCGGGCATTATAAGGCTGTGAGTCGGGGATGCCAGTCAGTTCTGTGTTGACGGATCCGACCTCTTCGCGAGCAAGCCCGCTCCCACAGGAGGAATGTATTCCAAATGTGGGAGCGGGCTTGCTCGCGAAGGCGGTCGATCAGGCACCACAGAAATCCAGCCCAAACAAAAACGGCAGCCTCGATGGGCTGCCGTTCCGTTTACTGCTGACGCTGGCTCATGCCAGGTGCGAAAGCATTTCCTTGGCTTCGCCACGCTGCTTTTCGTCACCCTCGGTCAACACTTCGTTGAGGATGTCGCGTGCGCCGTCGCTGTCGCCCATATCGATGTAGGCCTGGGCCAGATCGAGTTTGGTCGCGGCTTCGTCGGTGCCGGCGAGGAAGTCAAAATCGTCTTCACCCAGATCATCGCCCAATGCCGCATCAGCTTCGGTGAAGGTCGGCTCGGCGATGCTCTGCGACAGGCGATCCAGCTCGGCGTTGACGTCATTCAGTTCCGCTGCGAATGCGTCAGGCTCGGCCGCCGGGTTGCTGTCCATTTCATCAGCCAGCGACAGATCGAAATCCGCCGGCAGCTCCAGATCGTCCTGTGGCACTTCGTTGGCGACCACAGGCTCGGCCGGCGACAGATCTTTCACGCCTTCGTCCAGATCCAGCAGGAAGTCATCATCCGCCAGATCCGCCGCCGGAGCTGGCGCAGGCTCGGCACCCAGATCCAGATCGAGGTCGAAGTCCGACAGGTCGTCGAGGTTCTCTTTGATCTCGGTCTGCTGTTGCAGCACCGATTCAAAGCTCAGATCGTCGTCGGCCGGGAATTCGTCCAGCTCTACCGGCGCTTCAGGTGCGACGACAGGTGCAGGCTCAACCGGAGTGATGTTGTCGAGATCGTCCAGGCTCAGGTCGAACGCGCTATCCAGGTCGTCCGCCGCAGGCTCAGGCGCAGGCGCCTCTGGCTCGTCGAGCAGCAGCTCCTTGACGTATTGCGCATCGAGTTCGGCGGCGGCTGCCGCTGCAGCCAGACCCGCGACAGCGACGACCGCCATGGCCGGGAAGCGTTTTTTCAGCTCTTCGACCTTGGCGAAGTTATCGCCGTTGGCCACCAACTGACGCTCCTGACCGACGAACGCATCGCGGTCACCCTGCTGACCGTAGACTTCCATCAGCTTCAGACGCAGATCACTGCGTTGCGGCTCGAGGCTGACGCCCTCTTCCAGCAACGCTGCGGCCTGATTCAGGCGACCGGCATTGATGTGCGACTGAGCCTTGTCCAGCACGTCATCGGAACGCTCGGCGGACGGTGCGACCAATGGCGCAGCAATCGGCTCAGCCATCACCACCGGAGCCACTACCGCAGCAGGCGCTGGCGCAGGTGCCGGGGTGTTGAGCTTGACGCTGGCAGCAGGTGTTTCCAGGCCTTCGAAGCTGCTTTCCGGCAGATCCTGCTCGGCGGAGAACTCTTGCTCTTCCGCCAGAGCGCGGGCCATGCGCAGGTGTTTCTCGGCTTCCTGCTGGGCTTTGCGGCGACGGGCCAGCAGCAACAGCAGAAGCAGCAACACCACCGCACCGCCACCGATCAGACCCAGCAGGATCGGATTGGTCAGCAGTTCATTGAAGGTTTTGTCTTCATCGACTACCGGTTTTGGCGCAACCACTGGCGTCTCGGCAGGCGTGTCGACCGGTGGCGCAATCGCCGATTCTGGTGTTGGCGCCGCTTCTGCCGGGGTGGCTGGAGGGGTTGCAGCCAGTTCGGCGGTGATCGCCGGTACGGCAGCAGTGGCGGCTGGCGCAGCGCCCGGGCCTTCGGCCTGCATCTTCGCCAGTTGATTGTTCTTCAGCTCGATCAGGCGTTGCAGCTTGTCCAGCTGACTTTGCAGATCGGCCATGCGGCTTTTCAGTTCCTCGTTGTCACGACGGGTCGTGTCGAGGCTTTCCTGAGTCACCGCCAGCTTGTTGCTCAACGCCTTGGCATCGCCGGCCGGGCCTTTGCCACGCCCTTTGGCGTTTTCGGCAGAGACCAGACTCAGGTTGTCCTTGGCATTCTGGCCAGCGCCGACATTGCTGCGACCACGCTTGGTGGCATCGAGCTGCTGCTGGCCGGTACCCGGCTTGGCCACATAGCGACGACCCTGACGCCAGGCTTCGTTCTGCGCGGCGACTTCGGCAATCGCTTTCGATTGCGGCAGCGCGGTGCTTTCCACCGAGTCCGGCAGGCGCAGCACCTGACCGGTTTTCAGCCGGTTGATGTTGCCGTCGATGAACGCATCCGGGTTGAGCGCCTGAATCGCCAGCATGGTTTGCTGCACCGAACCGCCGGTGCGCGCCTTCGCGGCAATTTCCCACAGAGTGTCGCGCGGCGTGGTGGTGTATTGCGACGGGTGCGTGGCGCCGGTGGTCGGTGCGGTGATGGTCTGCGACGGCGCCGGTTGCGCGGCGGCATCAGCGGTCTGCGGCGAGAACTTCGACGGATCCAGCAGCACGCTGTAATCGCGCAGCAGACGGCCATTCGGCCACATCACCTGCACGAGGAATTTCACCATCGGTTCCGACAGCGGCTTGCTCGAAGTCACGCGCAGCACGCTTTTGCCGCTGGCGTTGAGCACCGGGGTGAACGTCAGGTCGTTGAGGAAGGCCTGGCGATCGACACCGGCCTTGGCGAAATCTTCGGGTGAAGCCAGGCTCGGCACCACTTCGGCAGCGGTGAGATCCTTGACGTCGAGCAGCTCGATCTCGGCCACCAGCGGCTGGTTCAGGGTCGACTTCAGGGTCAGCTCCCCGAGCCCGAGGGCATGCGCCATACCGGAGGACAGCGCCGAGGCGGCCGCTATTGCTAACACCAGTTTGCGAACTTGAACCATAGCCTCATCCTTTGTTTGAACGTTCCTCGGCCAGCGAGAAGATGTTGATTGCCGCTGCCGTAAGGCATTGCGCGCGACGACGACAGACTGCCGCGCGCGATCATTTCTTTGATGCCCCGGAAAGTCCCGGAGGGTGACACGTTATCAAGTGCTCCGGGCAAGCATAGCGCTCACCTAGAATCAGTCGACAAATTGTTGCCAAGTATCTTTTACAGCAGGTCTTTTATCAACAATTCAGCGACCTGCACAGCATTCAGGGCGGCGCCTTTGCGTACGTTATCTGACGTCAGCCACAGATTAAGTTCCGCCGGGTCGTCGACACCGCTGCGCACCCGACCGACATAGACAACGTCCTGCCCCACCGCGTCACCCACCGCAGTCGGATAATCGCCGGCCTCAACCAGCTCGATGCCGGGCGCATCCTCAAGCGCAGCGTTGACCTTTGCCAGGTCAACCGCACTCGCTGACTGCAAGGTCACGCTATAGCTATCGCCAAAAAACACCGGGGCTTGAACGCAAGTGGCGGAAATCTTTAATAAAGGCTGCTTCAGCACCTGACGCAACTCGCGCACCAGCCGCTTTTCCAGCAGCGTGTGGCCTTGAGCGTCGGGCGTGCCGACCTGGGCCAACAGGTTGAAGGCCATCTGCCGATCAAAGAAAGTCGGCTCCAGCGGACGCATGTTCAGCAACTCAGCGGTCTGCCGCGCCAGCTCGGTCACAGCTTCGCGACCTTGCGCGGACACGGCCAGATTGGCGGTGACGTTGACGTATTGCAGTTCGAGCAAATCGAGCAGCGGTGCCAGCACCACGGCCAGCGTCGTCGCCGACGGGCTTGGGCTGCTGACCTGGAACGGCGCTTTCAGACCGGCGATCACCTCAGCGTTGGCCTCCGGCACCACTTGCGGCGCCTGCTCGGCCGGCAATGCGCCGGACAGATCGATCAGCGAGCAACCGGCCGCGTGGGCACGCGCCGCGTAACTCAGGGAAACGGCAGCGCCAGCGGCAAAGAACACCAGTTTGACCTTGCTGAAATCGAACTCGTCGACTTCACGCACGCGCACGTTCTTGTTGCGAAACAGCACCGAACTGCCGGCGGATTCGCTGCTGGCCAGCAGGTGCAGGTTGCCGACCGGGAAGTCGCGCTCTTCGAGAATCTGTACGAGGGTTTCGCCGACAGTACCGGTGGCGCCGACGACGGCAATATCAAGGGTCTGGGTCATGGTTCTACCTCTGGCGAAACGGGGGGAGCGGCACTTTACCGGGTGAGTGAGATGCAGGCAATTTCTGCGGGACTTGCAGTGTCTGTTCTGACCTCTTCGCGAGCAAGCCCGCTCCCACAGGGGGAACGCATTTCAAGGGTGGGAGCGGGCTTGCTCGCGAAGGCGCCAGACCTGACACCGGAAAACCTCAGGCATAAAAAAACCCGCACCTCTCACAAGGCACGGGTTCTTTCATTGCATCAAGCTATCAACGCTCAAGCAGGATCCGCAGCATGCGACGCAGCGGTTCGGCCGCGCCCCACAGCAGTTGGTCGCCGACGGTGAAGGCACCGACGAATTGCGAGCCCATGTTCAGCTTGCGCAGACGACCCACCGGTACGTTCAGTGTGCCGGTGACCTTGGTCGGGCTCAGCTCCTGCATGCTGATGTCGCGGTTGTTCGGCACCAGTTTGACCCAAGGGTTGTGCTGGCTGATCAGCCCTTCGATATCAGCGATCGGCACGTCTTTGTTCAGCTTGATGGTCAGCGCCTGGCTGTGACAACGCATGGCGCCGATGCGCACGCAGATGCCGTCGACCGGGATCGGGCTCTTGAAGCGGCCGAGGATCTTGTTGGTCTCGGCCTGGGCCTTCCACTCTTCACGGCTCTGGCCGTTCGGCAGTTCCTTGTCGATCCACGGGATCAGGCTGCCGGCCAGCGGTACGCCGAAGTTTTCGGTCGGGTACGCGTCGCTGCGCATGGCCTCGGCCACGCGACGGTCGATGTCGAGGATCGCGCTCGCTGGATCGGCCAGTTGATCGGCCACCGCAGCGTGGGTCGCGCCCATCTGCTTGATCAGTTCACGCATGTTCTGCGCGCCGGCACCGGAGGCCGCCTGATAAGTCATGGCGCTCATCCACTCGACCAGACCGGCCTCGAACAGACCACCCAGGCCCATCAGCATCAGGCTGACGGTGCAGTTGCCGCCGATGTAGTTCTTGGTGCCCGCGTCCAGTTGCTGGTCGATGACCTTGCGGTTGACCGGGTCGAGAATGATGACCGCGTCATCGTTCATGCGCAGGCTGGAAGCCGCGTCGATCCAGTAACCCTGCCAGCCGGCTTCGCGCAGCTTCGGGAACACTTCGCTGGTGTAGTCGCCGCCCTGGCAGGTCAGAATCACGTCGAGGGTTTTCAGCTCTTCAATGCTGTAAGCGTCCTTGAGCGGAGCAATGTCCTTGCCCACGGACGGGCCTTGGCCACCGACATTGGAAGTGGTGAAAAACACCGGCTCGATAAGATCGAAATCCTGCTCTTCCAGCATCCGCTGCATGAGCACGGAACCGACCATGCCGCGCCAACCGATCAGACCTACACGTTTCATCGCAACTACACCTTCTTGAAAAGTGGGCCGCTGCTTTGTATTGAATTTCGCAGCGGGCCCGAGAGATTACAGATTCCGCAGCGCGGCGACTACTGCGTCACCCATTTCCTGCGTTCCGACTTTGGTGCAACCGGCCGAATAAATGTCACCGGTACGCAAGCCTTGATCCAGTACCACGCTGACGGCTTTCTCGATGGCATCGGCCGCATCGTGCAGATTGAAGCTGTAACGCAGCATCATCGACACCGACAGAATCGTCGCCAGCGGGTTGGCAATGCCTTTGCCCGCGATGTCCGGCGCCGAACCGTGGCACGGCTCGTACATGCCCTTGTTGTTCGAATCCAGCGAAGCCGACGGCAGCATGCCGATGGAGCCGGTGAGCATCGAGGCTTCGTCGGACAGGATGTCGCCGAACATGTTGTCGGTGACGATCACGTCGAACTGCTTCGGCGCGCGCACCAGTTGCATGGCGGCGTTGTCGACGTACATGTGGCTCAGTTCGACTTCAGGGTAATCCTTGGCGACCTGCTCGACCACTTCACGCCACAGTTGGCTGGACGCCAGCACGTTGGCCTTGTCCACCGAGCACAGCTTTTTGCCGCGAACCATGGCCATGTCGAAACCGACGCGGGCGATGCGGCGGATTTCGCTTTCGCTGTACGGCAGGGTGTCGTAAGACTGACGCTCGCCGTTTTCCAGGGTGCGGGTGCCGCGTGGCGCGCCGAAGTAGATGCCACCGGTCAGCTCACGCACGATCAGGATGTCCAGACCGGCAACGATTTCCGGCTTCAGGCTCGAAGCGTCGGCCAGTTGCGGGTAGAGGATCGCCGGACGCAGGTTGCCGAACAGGCCCAGCTGCGCACGAATTTTCAGCAGACCGCGCTCAGGGCGGATGTCACGCTCGATGGTGTCCCATTTCGGGCCGCCCACGGCGCCCAACAGGACTGCATCGGCTGCACGGGCACGCTCGAGGGTTTCGTCGGCCAACGGCACGCCATGCTTGTCGATGGCCGCGCCACCGATCACGTCATGGCTCAGCTCGAAGCCCAGGCTGTACTTGTCGTTGGCCAGCTCCAGCACCTTGACCGCTTCGGCCATAATTTCCGGACCAATACCGTCACCTGGGAGAATCAGAATCTGCTTGCTCATGCTTTCCTCGTGTCTTCAATCGGTGCGCCACTCAGGGCGCGCCCGGAAAAATTCTTAGCGCTCAGCCATCAATACGATTACATCTGTACTGAACGAGCCGTCGGCATCAATCTCAAAATATTCTCGTACTTCGTTGCCCATCGACTGCTGCAACTGGCGGATCGCCGCGCGCATCACCTCGGGCGTGCGCATGCGCTCGACCCAACTGCGGTACTCCAGACGCAGGCGCTGACGCGTGGTGCTGCGAGTGTGCAGCCCGGCCTCGCTGACCTGACGCAACCACTCGCCGGCGGAATAATCGCGCACGTGGCTGGTGTCGCGCAGCACTTCGACGCTCTGCAGGTAAGTGTCGAACAACGGACTGCCCGGTGACAACACGTCGATGAACGCTGCCACGCCACCCGGTTTCAGCACCCGGCGCACCTCTCGCAGGGCCACCCCGAGGTCGCTCCAATGGTGCGCCGAATAACGACTGAACACGTAATCGAATTCGCCATCGGCAAACGGCAGGCGCTCGGCGGCGCCGTTGACCGTGGCAATGTTGTTCATGCCGCGATCAACCGCCGCAGCGGCCACCACATCGAGCATCTGCTGCGACAGGTCGTAGGCCACCACTTCCTTGACCAGTGGCGCCACATGAAAACTCACATGACCGGCGCCACAACCCAGGTCCAGCACCCGGGCGTCGCCCTGCCCGGCCAGTTCAGCCTGTAGCAGCGCGAATTCGGTGCCTTGAGCGTGAACAGCGCTGCTCAGGTAGGCGGCGGCCTGTTCACCGAATTGCTTTTGTACAACCTGACTGTGCTGGGCGGTGCTGGTCATGGTCACTTCCTGGTATTTGTGTTGTTTGGGCCGGCCTCTTCGCGAGCAAGCCCGCTCCCACAGGGGAATGCATTTCAAATGTGGGAGCGGGCTTGCTCGCGAAGAGGACAGCCCTGACTACATCAATCTCGAATCAATCACGCGTCGCGGAACAACCACGGCTGGCTCACACGATGCTTGGCCTCGAACGCGGCAATCGCATCACCGTCCTGCAAGGTCAGGCCGATATCGTCCAGCCCATTCAACAAGCAATGCTTGCGGAACGCGTCGATCTCGAAGCGGTACACCTTGCCGTTCGGGCTGGTCACGGTCTGTTCGTGCAGATCGATCTGCAATTGATAGCCCGGCTCGGCCTCGACCTGCTTGAACAACTCATCGACTTCAGCGTCGCTCAGGATGATCGGCAGCAAGCCGTTCTTGAAGCTGTTGTTGAAGAAGATGTCGGCGTAGCTCGGCGCGATGATGCTGCGGAAACCGTATTCTTCCAGCGCCCACGGCGCGTGTTCACGGCTGGAGCCGCAACCGAAGTTCTCGCGGGCCAGCAACACGCTGGCGCCTTGATAACGCTCGGCGTTGAGCACGAAGTCCTTGTTCAACGGACGCTTGGAGTTGTCCTGGTACGGCTGGCCGACATCCAGGTAACGCCACTCGTCGAACAGGTTCGGGCCGAAACCGGTGCGCTTGATCGACTTCAAAAACTGCTTCGGGATAATCTGGTCGGTGTCGACGTTGGCACGATCCAGAGGCGCGACAAGACCAGTGTGCTGGGTAAAAGCTTTCATGCTGCGCTCTCCTTCAGATCAATTCACGAACGTCGATGAAACGACCGTTCACCGCCGCCGCAGCAGCCATGGCCGGACTCACGAGGTGGGTACGGCCACCGGCACCCTGACGGCCTTCGAAGTTACGGTTGGAGGTCGAGGCGCAATGCTCGCCGGACTCCAAACGGTCCGGGTTCATCGCCAGGCACATCGAGCAACCCGGCTCACGCCATTCGAAACCGGCTTCGAGGAAGATCTTGTCGAGACCTTCGGCTTCCGCCTGCGCCTTCACCAGACCCGAGCCCGGTACGACGATTGCTTGCTTGATCGTCGAAGCGACTTTGCGACCCTTGGCGATCACGGCCGCAGCGCGCAAGTCTTCGATGCGCGAGTTGGTGCAGGAGCCGATGAACACGCGATCCAGCTGAATGTCGGTGATCGCCTGATTGGCGGTCAAACCCATGTATTTCAAGGCGCGGACGATCGAATCGCGCTTGACCAGATCCATCTCTTTGGCCGGATCCGGCACGTTCTGATCAACGGCCAGCACCATTTCAGGCGAAGTGCCCCAGCTGACTTGCGGCTTGATCTGTGCAGCGTCCAACTCAACTACGGTGTCGAACTTGGCGTCGGCGTCGGAGACCAGGTCTTTCCAGGCTTCAACCGCCTGATCCCACTGCGCGCCTTTCGGTGCGAACGGACGGCCCTTGACGTACTCGACAGTCTTTTCGTCCGCAGCCACCAGACCCACACGGGCGCCGGCTTCGATGGACATGTTGCAGATGGTCATGCGGCCTTCGACGGACAGGTCGCGGATCGCGCTGCCGGCGAATTCGATGGCATGGCCGTTACCGCCGGCGGTGCCGATCTTGCCGATCACCGCGAGGACGATGTCCTTGGCGGTCACACCGAATGGCAACTGACCTTCGACGCGCACCAGCATGTTCTTCATTTTCTTCGCGACCAGGCACTGGGTGGCGAGCACGTGCTCGACCTCGGAAGTGCCAATCCCATGGGCCAAGGCACCGAACGCGCCGTGGGTCGAGGTGTGCGAGTCGCCGCAGACTACGGTCATGCCCGGCAAGGTTGCGCCCTGCTCCGGGCTGATCACGTGGACGATGCCTTGGCGGATGTCGTTCATCTTGAACTCGACAATGCCGTACTCATCACAGTTGTCATCGAGGGTCTGCACCTGCAAACGCGAGACCTGGTCGGCAATCGCGGCGATGCCGCCCTTGCGCTCCGGTGTGGTCGGTACGTTGTGGTCCGGGGTCGCGATGTTGGCATCGATGCGCCAAGGCTTGCGCCCGGCCAGACGCAGGCCTTCGAAGGCTTGCGGCGAGGTCACTTCGTGGATGATGTGACGATCGATATAGATCAGCGCCGAGCCATCGTCGCGCTGTTTGACCAAATGCGAATCCCAGAGCTTGTCGTAGAGCGTTTTGCCGGCCATCAGACGGTTCCTCATCAGCTTGTTTCTATGCCCTGGGCTTATCAATAACCCTTTGGCTTGTGAGGCCGATCCTATGGGGTTACATTAAATAACTCAAATTCATATTTTTTATGCTTTGGATAACCAACTGGAATACGAACCATGGATCTGGCCAACCTCAATGCTTTTATCGCCATCGCCGAGACCGGCAGCTTCTCCGGCGCCGGGGAACGCCTGCATCTGACGCAACCGGCGATCAGCAAACGCATCGCCGGACTGGAGCAACAATTGAAGGTGCGGCTGTTCGACCGACTCGGTCGTGAAGTCGGCCTGACCGAGGCCGGCCGCGCCCTGTTGCCCCGGGCTTATCAGATTCTCAACGTGCTGGACGACACCCGCCGCGCCCTGACCAACCTGACCGGCGAAGTCAGCGGTCGGCTGACCCTGGCCACCAGTCACCACATCGGCCTGCACCGTTTGCCGCCGCTATTGAGGGAATTCACCCGCCGCTACCCACAAGTGGCGCTGGATATTCAGTTTCTCGATTCGGAAGTGGCCTACGAGGAAATTCTCCATGGCCGCGCTGAACTGGCAGTCATCACCCTGGCGCCAGAGCCACACACGCTGGTCAAAGCCACGCCGGTGTGGGACGACCCGCTGGATTTCGTGGTGGCGCCGGAGCATTCGCTGATCAGCAACGGCGCGGTGAGTCTGGCGGACATTGCCGGTCATCCGGCCGTTTTTCCCGGAGGCAACACCTTTACTCATCACATTGTCCAACGCTTGTTCGAAGCCCAAGGGCTGACGCCGAACATCGCCATGAGCACCAACTACCTGGAAACCATCAAGATGATGGTCTCCATTGGTCTGGCCTGGAGTGTTCTGCCCCGCACCATGCTTGATGAACAGGTGGCGCGCATACCTTTGCCGGGCATACAGCTCAGTCGCCAGCTAGGCTATATCGTGCACACCGAACGGACGCTGTCGAATGCGGCAAGGGCTTTCATGGCCTTGCTGGATGCGCAAATCGATCTGCCAGGGACTCCAGGCTAACTTGTGCTACTCCTATAGAGCCGCTGTCCCTGTGCCTAACGCCACCATCAGCTCAAGGCCCGTTAACAATGCCGAAATCTGTTGACCGAATTCCGCCGATGCCGCGTATTCAGGCCATTGATCCGCGACGTTCCGAGCAGAGCTGGGAGAGTGCGCCGCAATTGCTCGCCGCGCTCAACGGCGCCCGGCTCGGTGCCTGGTATTGGGACATCGAGCGCGGGCAGATCAGCTGGTCACGGGGTACCCAGGCGCTGTTCGGCTTCGATCCACGTCAACCGTTGCCCCAGGACCTGGAATATCTCGACCTGCTGCCGCCCGAAGACCGGGCGAAAACCGTGCGCGCCTTCCACGCGGTGATCGCCGGCGCCCCGCTGGAACAGGCGATGCACCACCGCATCCGCTGGCCCGACGGCAGCCTGCATTGGCTGGAAATCAGCGGCAGCCTGCTGCCGGACAAAAACGGCCGGCCCCGAATGATCGGGGTGATTCGCGAAATCACCCACCAGCGCCAGCGCGAACAGGCTCTGAGCAGCTCGGAGAAACGTTTCGCCACACTTTTTCACCTGTGCCCGAACATGGTGCTGCTGACGCGCCAGGAAGACGGCCTGATCACTGAAGCCAACCAGTATTTCGAAAGCCTGTTCGGCTGGCCGGTCCAGGACGCCATCGGTCGCACCACACTGGAACTGGGCCTGTGGGTGCACCCCGAACAACGCGCAGAGCTGGTGAAAAAGACCAAGGCCAAAGGTGAATTGATCAGCATGGAGGTGCAGTTCCGCGCCAGCAACGGGCAGATCCATGACGGTATCCTCAGTGCGCAAAAGGTCGAACTCGAAGGCCAGCCGTATCTGCTCAGCACGTTTCTCGACACCACCGAACGCAAAGCCGCCGAACACGCCTTGAAAGACAGTCAGGAACGCCTTGATCTGGCGCTGGACTCGGCGCAACTCGGCACTTGGGACTGGCACATTCCCAGCGGCATGCTCTACGGCTCGGCGCGGGCCGCGCAATTGCACGGGCTGGAGCCGATCCCGTTTCACGAATCATTCGAGGAGTTTTTCGAAGGCGTGCCCGGTGAGGAGCGCGACAGCATGCGCGACGCCTACCGCAGCCTGCGCGAAGGCCCGGCCGGCAACTATCAACTGACCTATCGCGTGCAACTGGCGGATGGCAGCTCACGTTATCTGGAAAGCCGCGCCCGCCTCTACCGCGACGAAAATGGCGCGCCACTGCGTATGGCCGGGACCTTGCTGGACATCACCGATCAGGTCGAGCGCGAGCAACGTCTGGTCGCCTCCGAAGAGAAATTCGCCACGCTGTTCCAGGTCAGCCCCGACCCGATCTGCGTCACCCGTCAGGACAGCGGCGAGTTCATCGAAATCAACAACAGCTTCACCCAGACCTTCGGCTGGAGCGCCGCCGACGTCATCGGGCGCACCGCCGAGGACATCGGCCTGTGGGACGCCTCGGCGAAAAGCCTGCAACGCATCGAGCGGGTGATCCGCGAACAGGGCCTGAGCAATGTCGCAATCATCGTCCAGCACAAGGACGGCCAGTCGCTGACGTGCGTGATTTCCAGCCGGCAGATCAGCGTCGGCAATCAGCCGTGCATCGTCACCACCCTGCGCGACATCACCCAACAGCAGCGCTCCGAGGCCGCACTCAAGGCCAGCGAAGAGAAATTCGCCAAGGCGTTTCACTCCAGCCCCGATGCGATCACCATCACCGAACGTGACACCGGGCGCTATCTGGAGGTCAACGACGGTTTCTGCCGCCTCACCGGCTATCGCGCCGAAGAAGTGGTGGGCAAAACCGTGTACCAGATCGGCATCTGGGCCGAAGAGAAACAACGCTCGGCGCTGCTCGCCGAACTGCAGATCAAGGGCCGCGTGCACCATCAGGAAATGCTCGGGCGCAACAAGCGCGGTGAGTTGCTGACCGTTGAAGTGTCGATCGAACCGATCACCCTCAACGAAACGGCGTGCCTGCTGCTGACCGCCCGGGACGTCAGCCTGTTGAAAAACGCTGAAGCACAGATCCGCCATCTGGCCTATCACGATCCGCTGACCAATCTGCCCAACCGCGCCTTGCTGATGGATCGCCTGAGCCAGCAGATTGCCCTGCTCAAGCGCCACAACCTGCGCGGTGCGCTGCTGTTCCTCGACCTCGATCACTTCAAGCACATCAACGACTCGCTGGGTCATCCGGTCGGCGATACGGTGCTGAAAATCATCACCGCGCGGCTTGAAGCCAGCGTGCGCATGGAGGACACGGTGGCGCGTCTCGGCGGCGATGAATTCGTGGTGCTGCTCAGTGGCCTCGAAGGCACGCGCAACGAGGTCAGTGCACAAGTGCGGGAACTGGCCGACACCATTCGCGAACTGCTCTCGGAGCCGATGTTCCTCGACGGCCAGCGCCTGCAAGTGACACCGAGCATCGGCGTGGCACTGATTCCCGATCACGGCTCGACCCCGACCGACCTGCTCAAACGCGCCGACATTGCGCTGTACCGGGCCAAGGATTCCGGGCGCAACACCACGCAGATGTACCACAACACCATGCAGAAGGCGGCCAGCGAACGGCTGCGCATGGAGACTGACTTACGTCTGGCGTTGTCGCGCGGTGAATTCAACGTGCACTACCAGCCGCAGGTCGATGCGCGGGACAACCGCATCATTGGCGCCGAGGCGCTGGTGCGCTGGAATCACCCGGAACTCGGCGCGCAATCGCCCACTGAATTCATCAAGGTGCTGGAAGACAGCGGGCTGATTCTGGAGGTCGGTACCTGGATCCTCGATGAGGCCTGTGAGGCGTTCAAACAATTGATCGCGCTGAAACTGGTCGACCCGCTCAACTTCAGCCTGTGCGTAAACATCAGCCCACGGCAGTTCCGCCAGAACGACTTCGTCGAACGCATCGAACACAGCATGAGCAGCCACGGCCTGCCCTGCTCGCTGCTGAAACTGGAGATCACCGAAGGCATCGTCATCCAGAACCTGGAGGACACCATCAGCAAGATGCGCCGCCTGAAAAAACTCGGTGTGAGCTTCGCCATGGACGATTTCGGCACCGGCTATTCATCGCTGACCTACCTCAAGCGCCTGCCGGTGGACACCCTGAAAATCGACCAGTCGTTCATCCGCGACGCAACCACCGACCCCAACGACGCCGAGATCATCCGCGCCATCGTCGCCATGGCCCGCAGCCTGGAACTGGAGGTGATTGCCGAAGGCGTGGAGACGCCGGAGCAACTGGCGTTCCTTCAGGGGCTGGGCTGCCATTTGTATCAGGGCTATCTGCACAGTCGGCCGGTGGCGTTGGAGGCGTTGAAAAAGATGCTGTCGTGAGGCGGGCAGTTTGCAACAGATCAATAATTGTCAGGATTTGCGACAACCTGTAGGGTCGCGTTTTTTGCGCTGTTTCGAGATCGATCATGCAGGATGCAACCCTTCCCCGCCCAGCCCTGCTGGGCATTGACCTTGGCACCACCAACAGCCTGATCGCCGTCTGGCAGGACGGTCAGGCCCGATTGATCCCCAACGCCCTCGGCGAGGTACTCACCCCGTCAGTGGTCAGCCTCGATGAAGATGACACGATTCTGGTCGGCAAAGCCGCTCGCGCTCGCCTGACCACGCATCCCGATCGCACAGCCGCTGCTTTCAAGCGCTTCATGGGCAGCGACAAGCGAATCGAACTCGGGAATCGCCACTTCAGCCCGGAAGAATTGTCGGCGCTGGTGCTCGGCTCGCTCAAACAGGACGCCGAAGCATTTCTCGGCTACCCGGTATCGGAAGCTGTAATTTCGGTGCCGGCGTATTTCAGTGACGAGCAACGCAAGCGCACCCTGTTCGCCGCCGAACTGGCCGGCCTCACCGTCACGCGCCTGATCAATGAACCGACCGCTGCCGCGATGGCCTATGGGCTGCACGAGCAAAAGGTCGAGCGCACATTGATCTTCGATCTGGGTGGCGGCACGTTCGACGTCACGGTGCTGGAATACGCACTGCCGTTGATCGAAGTGCATGCCTCCACCGGCGACAACTTCCTTGGTGGCGAGGACTTCACCGCTGCGCTGTTGCAAGCCTGCCTGAAAAACTGGCAACTGACCCCGTCAACGATCGATGCTCAAGGCATGGCCAGCCTTGGCGACGCGCTGGAGCAGCTCAAGTGCAAACTCGGCGAAGGCACTCAGTCATTGCGCTGGCAGCATGTCGACCGGTCATTTGAATGGTCGCTGGACGAAGCCGCCGCCGTGAAGATCTGGGAGCCATTGCTCGCACGATTGCGCGCACCGATCGAACAGGCTCTGCGCGATGCACGCCTGAAGCCTAGGGATCTCGACAGCCTGGTGCTGGTCGGTGGCGCCACGCGGATGCCGGCGGTGCAGCAGATGGTCGCCACGCTATTTGGACGCTTGCCGTATCGGCATCTCGATCCAGATACGATTGTTGCGCTGGGAGCGGCGACACAAGCCGCGTGCAAGGCGCGTGATGGTGCGGTGGAAGAGTTGATCCTGACCGATGTCTGCCCTTACACGCTGGGTATTGCGACCATGCGCGGCAACGGTATCGACGGTGCCTTTTCGCCGATCATCGAACGTAACACCATCATCCCGACGTCACGGGTGGAGCGCTATCACACCACCCATCCCGGTCAGGCACAGATCCGCATTGCGGTCTATCAGGGCGAACGGCCGTGGGTACGCGACAACATCCTGATTGACGCTTTCGATGTCGACTTGACGCCCTGCGATCACATTCAGGAACTGGATGTGCGCTTCAGTTACGACATCAACGGGCTGCTCGAAGTCGACGTCACGCTGCTCGAAACCGGTGATCGCCACAGCCACAGTATTGACCGCAGCCCCACGGGGCTGGATGAACAGGCGCGAAGGGAAAGCCACAACCGCCTGTCCACACTGAAGGTCCATCCACGTGATGCATTACCCAACCGCACATTGCTGGCCCGCCTGGAACGAGCGTGGATGCAGAGCCTCGGCACACAACGCGAATGCATTGCCGAATGGCTGCACAGTTTCACTACGGTACTCGGCGGCCAGCAACCGTCAGAGATTGCCAGCCACCGCTCGGAGCTCAACAAGGCGCTGGATCAACTGCGCCTTTAGCCGTTGAGCCGACGCAAAGCAGCCTGCAGGCCGCCGGAAAGCATGTCGCTACCACCGCTGTCCGGCGGCTCGCCGTAGCGGTTGGGTAATTTATCTCCCGGAAAACCGAACAGCACCAATGGCAAAAATGGCAGGACCGGTGACAGCGCCATGAATATCAGCAACGTGGGTATGCCCCGGCCCATGTCGTGCAACCGGCGCAGAATGGCGCCGAGCAACAGCAGGACACCGAGTAACAGGATGAGAATGCCAGAGGCCGTGGTGCCACTGATCAGACCTGCCACCGGTGTAATCACCACAACCCCCAGAACCTGAGCGATAAAAGCCTTGCGCCCCAGCCGAGACCCCAGGCGCCAGATCGCACCCGCCGGTACCGGCTGAATATCACTGTTGGCCAGCAGTAACCGTTCCGACCAGGACAGCAAGGCACACAATGCCAGCCGTAACCCGATACTGTTCTGCACGTCATCCTTGCCCTGCTGCAATTGGCGCAGTACGCGCGTTTTCGGCACACCGGCAGCGCCATAACGAATCAGGGACTTGAGTGCGTCCAGTGCCTCATACGCCAGCAGTTTGTCGACACCAAAATCCGTCAACACCTTGCGCGGCGGCCACACCGGCTCGCCCTTGATCAAGCCGTCGCGAAAACCTTCGAACCAGTCGTCCTCACAACTGACCGCCGCGATCGACTGCAACAAGGCACGATGCTGTTCGGCGCCCAGGCTCGGGTCGTGATAGAGCACGCCCCAGAACATCAACAAACCCAGCAGATCGTCACCGCAGGCTTCCCGGTCGCTTTCGACGCAGGTGTAAAGCAAGGTATTGGCAGGCAGTCTGGCGCTGTCGAGAGCCTGTTGCACGCTGAACAATTGCTGCACCAACAAACCATGAACCGGATCATCGCCTTGCAGCCATCCCAGTAAACCGTCGCAACTGCCTTGCTCACGCCGCAAGCGTTGCAACAGTGGCTGCAACCGAGCCAAAGGATGAGCAGGATTGAATGCCAGGCGCTCCAGGCACTGTGCATCAATCAACTGCAGCCAACGCCCGGGCTGCTCCAGCAACGCCAGTAAAAACAGGGTCTGGGCATTCCATTCCCATGTAGCCTGCCCCAAGCCAACCGGCGGCAATTCAATACCGCGAAGGCTCAACTGCAGCAGCAGATCGAGTTCGGACAAGTCGCAGTCGTCTTTGACGGCGCTCAGGCTGAACGCTTCGGCCATTCGCTCCAGCGCCGCGGCGCTGTAGGGCCGCAAGCGTCGCAGCCACAAACGACAGACCTTGTGCGTTTCGCCTTTTGTCAGCACCTCGGGCAAGCTGCGCGAAATCGCGTCCGCCTCGCAGAAAGCGTCCATCGCCTGCGCAATCGGGGCACTGCTCAACCAGCGCAGATGCTGCCCGGCCTGATATTTGAAACCGCCCATCACCAGGCATTCGAGCGCATCGACCGGCAGCGGCGCATCCAGAATCTGCTGCAGCAACGCCGAATCCCCCCGATGCAACGCCCAGGCCTGGCGGTACAGCTGCAGCAATCGGCTGTCGGCATTTTCGCCCAACAGCTGTGCTAACAATGGGAGTTCATCGCCCGTCATGCGCCAGTCGACAAAGCTCTGCGCCAGACTATCAAGCTGCAACTGCCCGACATCCAGCCAACGATTCAGCGTCTCCGGGCGCTGTGACGGACTGCCATAGACCTGGCACTCATCCCCGAGATCCTCTGACCAGTCAGCGCAGTCCTGCAGACGATCGAATGCCTGAATCAGCAGCGGTAGAAAGGTCGGCTGTCGCTTGGCACATAGCTCCAGCAGACGGCTTTCAGCCATCGGATGACGATGTTCGCTCCACAGCCGGATCCAGCAAGGCAATGCATGATCGTCCCGGCCCAACAAGCTGTTCTGACAGGCCAGCAAGTACAGCCAGTCCACATCATCCGGAGCTGCAAGTTGCTGCTCGACACAGCACTGCAAAAATGTCGACGCACCGATTCCCGCTTGAGTGAACTGCACCAGCAAGCGCTTGATGAACACAGCATCATCCGGCAACGGCAGGCACGTGTGCTGACTGGCGAAGTCGGCGAACTCATGGAGGGGGCGCTGAGAGAAGATGAAGTCGAGACTACGGGCGTACCACAGCGATTCAGTCTGCGCAGACTCTGACCAGGCGCTCATCAGATCCGTGTTGAATGGGTCGGGCGTTTCGATTCGCTGCAGAAAGGCTTCCACCCGGTGTGCATCATCGAACTCCAGATCGAGCAACTGTTGATCCCAGGCCATTCGCCTGGCCAACAGGTTCGCGCAACGGTAGGACAACGGACCGGCACCCGCCATCCGGTGGTAGAGCCCCCAACTGAGCTCATCAAGCTCATCCAGTGACAATTCATCCAGTGCCTGAACAAATGCCTGCCATGCCGCAAAATTGAACCGCCGCGCGGGATCATCAAGCAGCTCGCAGAAATTCACGAACACCTGAGGGATCGCGACGATCTCCTGCTCTGCCTCTTCGGACTCGTCCTCCTCTTCCTCACGCGCCAGACGCATCGCGTTTTCGTAAGCCACGCGCAACGCCTGAAAGCCCTCCGGATCGGTCTCTGGATGATGCGCCGGCAGGCGTGCGCGGTAGGCATTGCGAATCAGGTTTTCGTCAGTAGTAGGCTCGATGCCCAGTCGGATCCAGCAACTCATGACCAGTCGAACTCCTTGAGCGATGCCGGCCGTGGCGGCAGCTCAATTTCCATGTGCCAAGGCAAATCAGCCAGAAAGTGCGGAATGTTCTGCGCAAGGCCACGAGTAATCCGCAGGTTGTGGGCGCTGTTACCCTGTCGGTCCAGCTCGCAAGCCAGCTCGTCATCGCTGGTGCTCAGGCAGCTCCAAAAGGTCCGACCCACCACAAAACCATTGAAATAAGCCATCCAGCTGCCGTAGTGAAATTGCGCCCTGATGGCCAAGCGACTGTGCAGCCAGTTGCTCTCGACCAAATCGATCCACTGATTGCGTACCGCACACCGCAGGAGAAACCCCATCCGCCCGTAATCCCAGGACAAAATCCCCCCGGGGCCGCAACTGCCGAACGTACGGCTGGCGAATTCATGCAGGACACGCTCGCGGGGGCTCAATACTTCGAGCAACGCCTGCCATTGACTCGGCAGACAACGCTGCCAAGCCAGATAGGCACCGCTGAGATGCTTGGCATGGCCGTCATCGGTCATCCATTCGAGCATGTCGAACAATTGCCGCCGATCATCGATTCCCCAGCTGTCTTTCAGATCAATGTAGTGGTCGTCGCAGAACGCGGGGTCGTCGTACCCGGCGCCGGTATTGAGCGCAGCCATTGGTGCAGAAAGGGCGCACAGCCAGCGCTGTTGAATCTCGTCCATGAAAAAAGGCTCCAGGCCGACCGCCAAGGAGTGGGGCCGGCAAAATTGCGGAGAATTGTAGAGAAACCGCTGTCAGGGGCAAAGTCGAACAGCGCTTTTCTTGCGGCCACAAAAAAGGCCCCGACGGATCGGGGCCTTCATTCAGCGGCTCAGCGCCTGTTCAGGCATTTTGTATCTGCACGTGAATCAGTGCTGCAGAACCGGCTTCTGCGCTCCGTTGATCGGGATGCGCTTGGCTTTCGCTTCTTCCGGAATCACCCGCAACAGGTCGATGCTCAACAGACCGTTGCTCAGATCGGCGGCCTTGATCTCGATGTGATCGGCCAGGCGGAAGGACAGCTTGAAAGCACGCTGGGCAATGCCTTGATGCAGGAAGGTCACGCCTTCGTTGGCATCACGCTTGCCGCCACTGATGGTCAGCACACCCTTCTCGACTTGCAGCTCCAGGTCTTCTTCCTGGAAACCGGCGGCCGCTACGACGATGCGGTATTGATCGTCACCGTGTTTTTCCACGTTGTAGGGTGGGTAGGTGCTGCCTGGCTCGTTGCGCAGCGCGGTTTCGAACAGGTCGTTGAAACGGTCGAAACCCACCGAGGAACGGAACAGTGGTGCCAGGGAAAATGCAGTACTCATGGTTCAAATCTCCTGAAAACAATCAGCAAGGTTTTTTGACTCCGCGACCCGAATTCGGCATCGCGTACCCCTTAGATAGGGACCGCCAAAATGTTTTCAAGAGAGTATTTGCAGATTTTTTTTCAGGCTGCGGCGACGACCGGCAAACCGAGCAAGCGCGAGACCTGGTCCGGCTCTGTCTCGCGGCGCAGCACGGTAAACAGCTCCGTCGCCTCGGGATAATTGCGCGTCAGCATCGCCAGCCATTGCTTCAAGCGACCCGGCGATTGGCGTGCAGTCATCTGCGCCTTGGCTTGCAGCCAGAAGTCCTGAATCAGCGGCAGCAGCTCGGCCCAGCTCATCTCGACCACTTCTTCACCGGCGCGCGCGGCAGCGATCTGCCGGGCCAGATCCGGGCGCGACACCAGACCGCGTCCGAGCATGATGTCTTCGACGCCGCTGATCTCGCGGCAACGACGCCAGTCCTCGACGCTCCAGATATCACCGTTGGCGAACACCGGCACCTTGACCACGTCCTGCACCCGCGGAATCCACTCCCAATGCGCCGGCGGCTTGTAGCCATCAACCTTGGTCCGGGCATGCACCACGATGTGCTCGGCGCCGCCCTCGGCCAGCGCCGTGGCGCAGACCAGCGAGCCGTCAGGGCTGTCGAAACCGAGGCGCATTTTCGCGGTGACCGGGATGTGCGCCGGCACGGCGCGACGCACGTGTTCGACGATGCTGTTGAGCAGTTCTGGCTCCTTGAGCAGCACTGCCCCGCCCCGGGATTTGTTGACGGTCTTGGCCGGGCAGCCGAAGTTCAGGTCGATCACTTCCGAGCCGAGCTCGCAGGCCAGCGCTGCGTTTTCCGCCAGGCACACCGGATCGGAGCCCAACAATTGCACGCGCAACGGCACACCGGAACGGGTGCGGGCGCCGTTGAGCAGCTCCGGGCCGAACTTGTGGAAGTAGGCCGGGGTGAGCAACTGATCGTTGATCCGAATGAACTCGGTCACGCACCAGTCGATGCCGCCAACGCGGGTCAGCACGTCGCGCAGGATGTCGTCGACCAACCCCTCCATGGGCGCCAAGGCAATTTGCATGGGGAAAACACTACTCAGGAAGAAAAAACGTGCGGCAGTTTACTGGATATCGCAAGAAACCGCAGATCCCTTGTAGGAGTGAGCCTGCTCGCGATAGCGGTGGGTCAGATAGAGGAATGCCGACTGACACTCCGCTATCGCGAGCAGGCTCACTCCTACAGTTTAGATTTGGGCTGTTTCTGGATTTTGGATCGCCGGGCCGTAACCCTCGATGAACTCCGCCGGCATGCGCTTGGGTTTGCCGCTGGACAGTTCGATGCAGACGAATGTGGTCTGGGCACGCAGCAGGGTGGCGTTGTCGCTGGGGCGGATCAGCTGGAAGTGCCGGGTCATTTTCAGGCGCTGATCCCAATCGACGATCCAGGTCGCCAGTTGCAGCTCGTCGCCTTCGTAGGCAGCCGCGAGATAATCGATTTCGTGACGCACCACGGCCATCGCCCGATCCAGGCGCCGGTATTCGACCAGATCCAGCCCCAGACGCTGCGAGTGGCGCCAGGCGCAGCGCTCGAGCCAGGTCACGTACACCGCGTTGTTCGCGTGGCCCAGCCCGTCGATGTCCTCGGCGCCTACTTGCAGATCAATGGTGAACGGCGTTGCCCGATCCCAGCCCATGCCCCACTCCCGGTCAGATGATTCAACCGGGGCAGTGTAACGGATGTCAGGCCGATTGCCGCGCTTGAAGGCTGCGCCCCGCCAACAGTGATAACACGCCATCAACCACTCGAGGGTCGGCCAGCACGCGCTGGTGGCCGCCGCTTTCCAGGCGCAGCAGGCGACTGTCGAACCAGGATTCGTGGATCAATTGCGATTCCTTGACCGAGACAAAGGTGTCGTCCTCGGCATGCACGATCAGGCCCGGCATATCCAGTTGATAGTGCGCGACATCAAGGGTCGCGGCGCGCATGCCAACGTCCTGCTCGACCTGGCGGATGAACGCCGATCGGGCCCGCGGTGGCATGCCGACATAGCGGGCAAAACCGCGCAGTACGCCGAGGATCCGTGCGGGGGCTGCGATGCTGACCAGGGTTTCGGTGCGCAGGCCCAGTTGCACCGCGAGCATGGCACTGGCGCCGCCCATGGAGTGGCCGATGACGGCTTGCAACGGTGGCAGTTCGGCGGCCGCTTCGAGCATGGCGCGGGCGAACAGTACGACGTTGGCTTCACGCCCCGGTGAGCGACCATGGGCCGGGCCATCGAGGGCAACGACGGTGTAACCGGCCTCAACCAGCGCCGTGATCAATGCCGCAAACTGGGTGGGCCGCCCTTCCCAACCGTGCATCAACAGCACCGCCGGCCCCTGCCCCCAACGCAGCGCCGACAGGCCGAAGCGCAGCGTGATGCGTTCGGCACTCGCCAGCAGCGGCAGCTCCCAATCGCGCAGTGGCAACGTGCGCGGCGTCATGAACGCCTGACGCATTTTGCTTGCTACTCGTTGCGGTGCAATCCAGCCCAAGGTGCCATTAACGCCACGAACCCACTTCAACGTGTTCATCGCTTTCTCCTCAGGCGTGTTGCCTTCAGGTCAACGCACCGCCGACTTGGCAGCGCGCAGCAATCGATCGGATAAATCGCCCGGGCCCAGCGCACGTGCCAGCGCCAGACCACCCACCATCAACGCCACATCAGCCAACGCCTTGTCGGTGTCCTCGGGGCTGGACGCCAACTGCGCAATCATCAGTTCCAGGTGCTCGTTCAGTGCGATGCGGAAGGATTCCGGCAGACGCCCCAGTTCGCCGATGGAAGCCGGAATCGGGCACGCGGCATCGCTGGAATCGCGATGCTTGCGCGACAGGTAGAACGCAGCGACCAAGGCGCGACGCTCTTCGCCGGTCAGCTCGGAATCCATGTCGGCAATCAGGTCGCGTCGACGGCTGAGCAGTTGCTTGAACGCCTCGAGCATCATCGCGTCCTTGCTTTCGAAGTGCGCGTAGAAACCACCGACGGTCAGGCCGGCGGCGCCCATCACTTCGCCCACGCTGGGATCCGCCGGGCCACGCTGCATCAGTGCGGCGCTGGCCGCCTTGAGGATGCGTTCGCGGGTTTGAGCTTTTTTATCGTTCATCGTTGCCTCCGAATATTACGACTAGAATATTATTCGCATAATAATATTCCGCAAGTCGAGGATATGACCGCTGGTCTGAAGCACAGTGTAAGGAAAAAGGAGAGTTGGCCAAACGCCAGACAAACAAAAGGGCCATTCAATAATTGAATGACCCTTATAAATCCCGCAGAGCGGGTAATCGTGGCGTCCCCTAGGGGACTCGAACCCCTGTTACCGCCGTGAAAGGGCGGTGTCCTAGGCCACTAGACGAAGGGGACACAAACCCTTCTATACAGCTGATCAGTGCTGAGATCTGATCTGATTCAAGGCCGGTGTGGCCAGACCTTGAACTGTAAAATTGGTGGAGCTAAGCGGGATCGAACCGCTGACCTCCTGCATGCCATGCAGGCGCTCTCCCAGCTGAGCTATAGCCCCGGATTTTTCGCCTCGCGGCGGAGCGACATCTTGCAACATCGCTTCTGTAAAACTGGCGTCCCCTAGGGGACTCGAACCCCTGTTACCGCCGTGAAAGGGCGGTGTCCTAGGCCACTAGACGAAGGGGACGCAAACCCTTCTATACAACTGATCAACGCTGAGTGTTGATCGCTTCGGAGCCGGTGTGGCCAGGCTTCGAAGTGTAAATTGGTGGAGCTAGACGGGATCGAACCGTCGACCTCTTGCATGCCATGCAAGCGCTCTCCCAGCTGAGCTATAGCCCCTCATCGTTGATGTCATCGCTGAGGACGGGGCGAATCTTAAGGGCGTATCGAAAGCCTGTCAAACTTATTTTTGAAAAATTTCAAAGTTTTTTGTCGGCATAACAATCACTTACCGCCCTCCCCCCGAAAATCCGGGGGAAAAACGCCGAAGGCCGGAATCAAACGATCCCGGCCTTCGGCGGTTACCGCAGAGTCAGACGTGCTTAAGCAATCGCGCCCAGCAGCTTTTCCCACTCTTTGTTTTCTTTCTTCGACACGCCACCCAGCAGGTCAATCGCCTGGCGCAGACGGAAACGGGTCAGATCCGGGCCGAGGATTTCCATCGCATCGAGCACCGATACCGAACTCGCCTGCCCGGTAATCGCGGCAAACATCAACGGCATCGCGTCACGCAGCTTCAGCTCAAGGGATTCGACCACCGCCTGAATCGTCGCGGTGATGCTGTCCTTCTCCCACTGACGCAGGCTTTCCAGCTTCCACAGAATCAATTGCATCAACTGACGCACCTGATCACCGGAAAGCTTTTTCGATTCGAACAGCTTGGCATCGGGATTGACGCCACCGGCAAAGAAGAAGCCGCCCAGCGGTGCAACCTGGCTGAAAGTTTCCACACGCCCCTGCACCAGCGGTGCGATCTTCATCATGTACTCGGAATTGAACGCCCACTTCTGCACGCGTGCGGCGAACTCTTCCACCGGCAGGTCACGCAGCCACTGGCCGTTGAGCCACGACAGTTTCTCGATGTCGAAGATCGGCCCACCGAGGGACACACGCTTGAGGTCGAAGTTGTCGACCATTTCCTGCAGCGAGAACTTCTCGCGCTCGTCGGGCATCGACCAGCCCATGCGACCGAGGTAGTTGAGCATCGCTTCCGGCATGAAGCCCATGCGCTCGTAGAAGGTCACCGAGGTCGGGTTCTTGCGCTTGGACAGCTTGCTCTTGTCCGGGTTACGCAGCAGCGGCATGTAGCACAGCTCCGGCTGCTCCCAGCCGAAGTATTCGTACAGCAGAATCAGTTTCGGCGCCGATGGCAGCCATTCTTCGCCGCGCAGCACGTGGGTGATGCCCATCAGGTGGTCGTCGACCACGTTGGCGAGGAAGTACGTCGGCAAGCCGTCGGTCTTCATCAGCACTTGCATGTCCATGCGATCCCACGGGATCTCGACATCGCCGCGCAACATGTCCGGCACCACGCAGACGCCTTCGGTCGGCACCTTCATGCGGATCACGTGCGGTTCGCCGGCGGCCAGACGGGCGGCGACTTCTTCCTTCGACAGCAGCAGCGCGCGGCCGTCGTAGCGCGGGGTCTCGCCGCGCGCCATTTGTTCGGCGCGCATCTGGTCCAGCTCTTCAGCGGTGCAGAAGCACGGGAACGCGTGGCCCATGTCGACCAGTTGCTGGCAATACTTCTGATAGATATCGCCACGCTCGCTCTGCCGGTACGGGCCGTGCGGGCCGCCAACGTCCGGGCCTTCGCTCCAGTCGATCCCCAGCCAGCGCAGGGCGTCGAAGATCTGCTGTTCGGACTCGCGGGTCGAACGCAACTGGTCGGTGTCTTCGATGCGCAGGATGAACTCACCGCCATGCTGCTTGGCAAAGCAGTAGTTGAACAATGCGATGTAAGCGGTACCTACGTGGGGGTCCCCGGTAGGCGATGGCGCGATGCGAGTGCGGACGGTGGTCATGGCATGTCTCGAAAAGAATGAAAAGCAAAACAATCAAGCGGCGAATGGTAACAGGCGACACCCGCCCCGCTCCAGCGGGCAGGGCATTTAAGCCAAGTTTGCGTCTGTAACGCCCATAGACCGTGGTGACGGCCCGAATATCAGCCATTGGCATTTACCGTTTATCGGCGGTATGCCAGATTCAGCCGCAGATAACTTTCCTTACAATTCCTCGACTACAGTTTGCCTCATGCCTGCCCAACTCAAGCGTCGTCTGTTTATTTTCCTGCTCCTGGTGCTGTTGATTGCCGGGGGCTTCTTCGCCCATTGGTTTTTCAAGGGGCGTTTTTATGAAAGCACCGATAACGCCTATGTCCAGGGCGAGATCACCCGCGTCTCCAGCCAGTTGAGTGCGCGCATCGACGAAGTGCTGGTGCAGGACAACCAGCACGTGGAAAAAGGCCAGTTGCTGGTGCGCCTTGAACCCAATGATTTCCGCCTCGCGGTCGACCGCGCCAATGCCGCCCTCGCCACCCGCGAAGCCGAGCGTTTGCAGGCGCAGAGCAAATTGACTCAGCAATCGAGCCTGATCGCCGCCAGTGACGCACAAGTGGCGACCACCCAGGCCACGCTTGGCCGCTCGCAGATGGATTTATCGCGTGCTGAAACCCTGCGCAAACCCGGTTACGTTTCCGAGGAACGGGTGACCACCCTCTCCGCTGACGCCCATATCGCCCGCTCACAGGTAGCCAAGGCCCAGGCCGATGCGCAGAGCCAGCGCCAGCAGGTCAATGCACTGACGGCCGAGATCAAACGCCTCGACGCACAGATTGCCAACGCCCGCGCCGATCTGGCGCAAGCCGAACTCAACCTGACCCGCAGCGAAATCCACGCTCCGATCAGCGGCATGGTCGGCCAGCGCGCCGCACGCAATGGCCAGGTGGTGCAGGCCGGCGCCTATCTGCTGTCGATCGTCCCGGACGAAGACATCTGGGTGCAGGCCAACTTCAAGGAAACCCAGATCGGCCACATGCAGCCCGGACAGAAAGCCGAGCTGACCTTCGATGCCTACAGCGACACGCCGATCGAAGCGCGAGTCGACAGCCTGTTCGCCGCCTCGGGTGCGCAGTTCAGCCTGCTGCCGCCAGACAACGCCACCGGCAACTTCACCAAAGTCGTGCAGCGGATTCCGGTAAAGCTGACCTTCAAGGCCGATAACCCGTTGCATGGCAAGATCCGCCCGGGCATGTCGGTCACCGCCACCGTGAACATCAAAGACGCCCCAGACAATGGCCGGTGATTCGCTGATCCGCCCGGTCGGCGAACCGACCCGGCGGGACTGGATCGCGGTGATGAGCGTGATGCTCGGCGCGTTCATGGCGGTGCTCGACATCCAGATCACCAACTCTTCGCTCAAGGACATTCAGGGCGCCCTGTCGGCGACGCTGGAAGAAGGCTCGTGGATTTCCACCTCCTATCTGGTCGCGGAAATCATCATGATCCCGCTGACCGCGTGGCTGGTGCAGTTGCTCTCGGCGCGACGCTTGGCGGTATGGGTGTCGCTGGGTTTCCTGGTGTCATCGCTGCTGTGCTCGATGGCCTGGAGCCTCGAAAGCATGATCGTCTTTCGCGCCATGCAGGGCTTCACCGGCGGCGCACTGATCCCGCTCGCGTTCACCCTGACCCTGATCAAACTCCCCGAACACCATCGCGCCAAAGGCATGGCGATGTTCGCCATGACCGCGACCTTCGCCCCGTCCATCGGCCCGACACTGGGCGGCTGGCTCACGGAAAACTGGGGCTGGGAATACATTTTCTACATCAACATCCCGCCGGGGCTGATCATGATCGCCGGGCTGATGTACGGGCTGGAAAAGAAGGAAGCGCACTGGGAACTGCTGAAAAGCACTGACTACACCGGGATTCTCACGCTGGGTGTCGGCCTCGGCTGCCTGCAAGTCTTTCTCGAAGAAGGCCACCGCAAGGACTGGCTCGAATCGAACCTGATCGTGACCCTGGGCAGCATTGCCCTGCTCAGCCTGATCACCTTCGTCATCGTGCAGATTTCCAAACCCAATCCGCTGATCAACCTCGGCATTCTGCGCAATCGCAACTTCGGCCTGTCGAGCATTTCCAGCCTCGGCATGGGCGTCGGCTTGTATGGCTCGATTTATCTGCTGCCGCTGTACCTGGCGCAGATCCAGAACTACAACGCTCTGCAGATCGGCGAAGTGATCATGTGGATGGGCGTGCCGCAGCTGTTCCTGATTCCGCTGGTGCCGAAGCTGATGAAGTTCGTTTCGCCGAAGTGGCTGTGCACCCTGGGCTTCGGGTTGTTCGGGCTGGCGAGTTTTTCGTCGGGGGTGCTCAACCCGGACTTCGCCGGGCCGCAGTTCAATCAGATCCAGATCATCCGCGCGCTGGGTCAGCCGCTGATCATGGTGACCATTTCGCTGATCGCTACGGCGTACATCCTGCCGCAGGACGCGGGGTCGGCATCGAGTCTGTTCAACATCCTGCGCAACCTCGGCGGTGCGATCGGCATTGCCCTGCTCGCCACGCTATTGGATGCGCGCACCAAGACCTACTTCGATTATTTGCGTGAAGCGGTGGTGCCGACCAATCCGCAAGTGGCCGAGCGACTGGCATCAATGACCGACCGCTTTGGCAGTGACACGGCGGCGCTCGGCAAGTTGAGTGAGATCGTGCATCAGCAGGCGCTGATCATGGCCTACAACGATGCGTTTCACTTTGTCGGGATTGCACTGGGGGTCAGCATGTTGGCGATCTTGTTGACCAGGAAATTACCGGCGGGGTTGAAGGCTGGGGAAGCTCACTGATTTTTGTGGTGTCTGGACCGGCCTCTTCGCGAGCAAGCCCGCTCCCACAAGTTTCTTTGGTGCTCACACATTTCGTGTACACCATCAATCCTTGTGGGAGCTGGCTTGCCAGTGATGGGGCCAAGTCAGCCCTCACAGGCTTCTTTGGTGATCACACATTTTGTGTACACCATCAATCCCTGTGGGAGCGGGCTTGCTCGCGAAAAGGCCCGGTCAGGCGATGAAGATCAAACAGCCAAAAGCCGCTCGCGCAACTTGGCAATCTCATCGCGCATCTGCGCCGCCGCTTCGAACTCCAGATCCCGCGCCAACTGGTACATCTTCTCTTCCAGCGCGCGAATACGTTTGGTGATTTCGCTCGGTGAGCGCAGTTCGGCTTCGTACTTGGCGTTTTCTTCGGCAGCCTTGGCCATGCCCTTGCGCTTCTTGCTGCGCGAACCGGGCACGGTGGCGCCTTCCATGATGTCGGCGACGTCCTTGAACACACCCTTCGGGGTGATGCCGTTTTCCAGGTTGAAGGCGATCTGCTTGTCGCGACGACGCTCGGTCTCGCCAATCGCCCGCTCCATCGAGCCAGTGATGCGATCAGCGTAGAGAATCGCCCGGCCATTGAGGTTACGCGCGGCCCGGCCGATGGTCTGGATCAGCGAGCGCTCGGAACGCAGGAAGCCTTCCTTGTCCGCGTCGAGAATCGCCACCAGCGACACTTCCGGCATGTCCAGACCCTCGCGCAGCAGGTTGATCCCCACCAGTACGTCGAAGGTGCCCAGACGCAGGTCGCGGATAATCTCGACCCGCTCGACGGTGTCGATGTCCGAGTGCAGATAACGCACGCGCACGCCGTGGTCGGCGAGGTAATCGGTGAGGTCTTCGGCCATGCGTTTGGTCAGCGTGGTGACCAGCACCCGCTCCTCGACCGCCACGCGTTTGGTGATTTCCGAGAGCAGGTCATCAACCTGGGTCAGCGCCGGACGCACCTCAACCTGCGGGTCGACCAGACCGGTCGGACGCACCACTTGCTCAACCACGCGACCGGCATGCTCGGCCTCGTAGTTGCCCGGCGTCGCCGAGACGAAAATCGTCTGCGGGCTGACCCCTTCCCACTCGTCAAAACGCATCGGCCGGTTGTCCAGCGCCGACGGCAGGCGGAAGCCGTATTCGACCAGGGTTTCTTTACGCGAACGGTCGCCCTTATACATCGCGCCGACTTGCGGGACGCTGACGTGGGATTCGTCGATCACCAGCAAGGCGTCGGCCGGCAGATAGTCATACAGCGTCGGCGGCGCGGCACCGGCCGGACGTCCGGACAGGTAGCGCGAGTAGTTTTCGATGCCGTTGCAGTAACCCAGTTCGAGGATCATTTCCAGGTCGAAACGGGTGCGCTGTTCGAGGCGCTGGGCCTCGACCAGTTTGTTGTTGCTGCGCAGGTATTCGAGGCGCTCCTGCAACTCGACTTTGATGTGCTCGATGGCGTCGAGCAGGGTCTCGCGCGGCGTCACGTAGTGACTCTTCGGGTAGAAGGTGAAGCGCGGCATCTTGCGGATGACTTCGCCGGTCAGCGGGTCGAACGCGGAGATGCTCTCGACCTCATCGTCGAACAGCTCAATGCGGATCGCTTCCAGATCGGATTCCGCCGGATAGATGTCGATAACGTCGCCGCGCACACGGAACGTCGCGCGGGCAAAATCCATGTCGTTGCGGGTGTACTGCAGATCGGCCAGACGCCGCAGCAAGGCGCGCTGATCGAGTTTGTCGCCGCGATCGACGTGCAGCACCATCTTCAAATAGGTTTCCGGGCTACCGAGACCGTAGATGCACGACACCGTGGTAACGATGATCGCGTCCTTGCGCTCGAGCAACGCCTTGGTCGCGGACAGACGCATCTGTTCGATGTGATCGTTGATCGACGCGTCCTTCTCGATGAAGGTGTCGGACGACGGCACATAGGCTTCGGGCTGGTAATAGTCGTAGTAGGAAACGAAATACTCGACCGCGTTGTTCGGGAAGAACGCCTTGAACTCGCCATACAGTTGCGCGGCGAGGGTCTTGTTCGGCGCCAGCACCAGCGTCGGGCGCTGTACCTGCGAGATGACATTGGCGATGCTGAAGGTCTTGCCCGAGCCGGTCACACCGAGCAGCGTCTGGTGCGCCAGCCCAGCCTCGATGCCCTCGACCAATTGGCGGATCGCTTCAGGCTGATCGCCGGCGGGCTCGAAGCGGGTGACTAGCTGGAATTCGGACATACACACCTCTGGGATCGCGGCTCGCGCAGAAAACAGCCGAGCCGCGGGGATGACCGCAAACGACCGTTGTCGCCCAAGGAAAAACGAAGATTGTGCTCAATGTGGAGCCGATTGCCTCGCCTTTCAAGGCAAACGTCCTACATCCGGTAAAGTCTCTGACAGAGTCAATCGACTAACGGTCAAGAAATAATCGGAAAAACTTGCCTGAAAAGCTGAATCGCCTGTCGCCATTGCTCAGTGATGGCCTCTATACTAGCTCCCCGTTTGTGCACCGCTCTAGTGCATTCGGCTGGAGCGCGACACGTCCCTCCACTCTCCATTCAGAGCCGCCGTAATAATGAGCCTGTTCTCCGCTGTCGAAATGGCACCCCGCGATCCAATCCTGGGCCTCAACGAAGCATTCAACGCCGATACCCGGACCACCAAGGTCAACCTGGGTGTAGGTGTTTACTGCAACGAAGAGGGGCGAATTCCCCTGCTGCGCGCGGTGATCGAAGCCGAAACCATTCGCGCTGCTCAGCACGCCTCCCGTGGCTACCTGCCGATCGACGGCATCGCCGCCTATGACCAGGCCGTGCAAAAGCTGCTGTTCGGTAACGACTCGCCGCTGATCGCTGCCGGTCGCATCGTCACCACTCAGGCGGTCGGCGGTACCGGCGCGCTGAAAATCGGTGCCGACTTCCTCAAGCAACTGCTGCCGAACGCCGTCGTGGCGATCAGCGACCCGAGCTGGGAAAACCACCGCGCGCTGTTCGAAACCGCTGGTTTCCCGGTGCAGAACTACCGTTACTACGACGCCGCCACCCACGACGTGAACCGCGCCGGCATGCTCGACGACCTCAACGCCCTGCCGAACGGCTCGATCGTTGTGCTGCACGCCTGCTGCCACAACCCGACCGGCGTCGACCTGACCCCGGCCGACTGGAAAAACGTGCTGGAAGCGGTCAAGGCCAAAGGTCACGTGCCGTTCCTCGACATGGCTTACCAGGGTTTCGGCGACGGCATCGACGAAGACGCCGCGGCTGTGCGTCTGTTCGCTGAATCGGGCCTGACCTTCTTCGTTTCGAGCTCGTTCTCCAAGTCGTTCTCGCTGTACGGCGAGCGCGTTGGCGCCCTGTCGATCGTCAGCGAATCGAAAGAAGAAAGCGCGCGCGTGCTGTCGCAGGTCAAGCGTGTGATCCGCACCAACTACTCCAACCCGCCGACCCACGGTGCAAGCATCGTCGCCGCTGTGTTGAACAGCCCGGAACTGCGCGCCCAGTGGGAAGCGGAACTGGCAGAAATGCGCCTGCGCATTCGCGGCATGCGCGAGCAGATGGTCGCCCTGCTGGCCGAAAAAGCCCCGCAGCGTGACTTCAGCTTCGTCGGCCGTCAGCGCGGCATGTTCTCCTACTCCGGCCTAACCACCGAACAGGTGCACCGCCTGCGCAACGAGTTCGGCATCTACGCCCTGGACACCGGCCGCATCTGCGTCGCGGCACTGAACCAGAGCAACATCAAAGCGGTCACGGATGCGATCGTTCAGGTCATCTGATTTCGCCTGGCAATGAAAAACGGGAAGCCTTGGGGCTTCCCGTTTTTTATTTGTCCGAAGGAATGCAACATTCCCTCTAAACTGCACACAAATCGAAACTGTAGGAGTGAGCCTGCTCGCGATAGCGTCTGATCAGTTGAGGCTGCACTGCCTGACGCACCGCTATCGCGAGCAGGCTCACTCCTACAGGTTTTGTGTACACCCGAGATTTCTGAAGAGAGACAACATGAAAAACGACAACCTGCGCGCCGACCGAGACGACCTGGATGACTTCATCCCCCGCACCACGGCCAAACGCGACAAAAGCCTGGTGCTGCAAGTCGCAGCGGGCGTCTTCCTCGGCGGCCTGGCCCTGTGGCTGGTGCAACTGGCCGCCACCGCCGCTTACGCCAAACTGATGCTCGGTACGATCACCTTCGGCGGTTAGGCCAGTTCCGTCGCCCGTTGACTGGCCGCATCGTCATACGCGACGTAGAGCGATTCGGCGATCTGGCTCTTGATCGCCTTGGTGCTTTCCAGACCGAGCACGAAACCTTCGGCCTTGCCGCCAGCGCGGTTCAACTCCTCAGCGGTGCTGGCCTGGGTAATCGCGTCGAAGAGTTTCTCGGCGTGCGGGCCGACGCCTTTAGGCAGGCTGATCTGCGTGACGCTCATACGAACACCTCGCGTGAAAGAGAAATCAGAACGGTTTGAATCATGGCGCGTACCTTTTGGCGAATGGCCGGCAGCGCGTGTGACCACTTCCGGGCAACCATGGTAGACCTGTGAGGCGGTTCTGGTAATCGCTAATCGCTGACAAAGCACCGTCCGTCCTGCTCAAACCAGAAATTTTATATCCCGTGCTTGACTTCTCTTTTTGAATCAGTAACATACGCACCAATTCCGCAATAGCTCAGTTGGTAGAGCAAATGACTGTTAATCATTGGGTCCCTGGTTCGAGTCCAGGTTGTGGAGCCAAATAGCAAAGCCCCTGAATCGCAAGATTCAGGGGCTTTTTTGTGGACGCTCGAAAAGTCAAAAGATCGCAACCTGCTGCAGCTCTTTGTATCTCGACTTTCGAGGGAGGGACTCGAGTCGTGAGCTCATTAGGCTTTTTGCCCGTGATGTAGATCGTGCTCCAGCCCTCCACACTCACTTATATAGTTAATTCGAACGGTATCTTGGGTCCGTCTCTGGCGAGAACATATATGAGACGTTTAGCATGGGTTCGGCTCATCCTACGGCTAAGATCATGAGTTCCTTTTTACTAAGATTACAGACAAAGGCGCGTGTGCCATCCGGGGTAATTGCGATCCCAGCCGGCAAATCTGAAGATGAATTAATGTTGTTAATCACTGACGGGGTTACCGTATCGATGACCGAGATGCCATGATTATAATTATGGGTAACGAAGGCATGCTGGCCACCCCGTGTGATGGCAACTCGTTTATGGCCTCCCGCAATGTTGAGTATCCGGCTCACCGATTGCGTTAGCGTATCGATAACCGACACCTGATTGCCCGATGGTCTACCCACAAATGCGAGCAAGCCGTCCGGTGTAAAGACTATCCCGGACTCGATCCTGACAGGGATCCGATTAATCACCGAAAGACTTTCCGTATCTATAACTGCAAATGTGTCGCTATAGGGCAGGCTAACATACGCATGCTTGCCGTCTGGTGTGATGGCAACGTCCCAATTGGAATTCCCTATGTGAATTTGCTTTATCACTGACTGGCTCATCGTGTTGATGACCGAGATATGTTGGCTTTCGCCGTTAGCAACATACGCATGCGTACCGTCCGGGGTGAAAGCAATTCTATACGGACGATTCCCTACGGAAATGGTATTAATCACGGAAAGACTCAGTGTATCGATGATTGAAACAGTTGAGCCGGCACTGTTGGTTATGTACACGTATCTCCCGTCTGGCGTGATGGCCACTCCATCATAGAAGCCTCCTCTAGTCTCAATGGTCTTGATCACTGATTGGTTCAGCATATCGAGCACTAGGACTCCACCGCTGCTTGTTTGTAAAGTAATGAACGCTCGCAAACCATCCGGTGTGAAGGCTATGTCAAAGGGGGAGTTTGGCAGGGAAATGGTCCCAATCTCCCCAAAAACCACTAGCCTTGCCGTGACTGTCTGAGTACCGCTAACCGCAGTCAGATTATAAGCCCCCGGTGCTCCTTGGCTTTTCACGCCACTGACGGTCAACGTGCCGTTACTGTCAGTCAAGAAGTCACGTCCCCCCGTGCCACTGTCGGCATAAGTGAAGTCTGCCGGCAGGGTCAAGGTGATTTTTCCATTCGGCACAGGCGCGCCTTGAGTAGTGCTCAAGCTCAGGACTATGGCTTGGACCTGGCCGAGTGAAGTGGTCAGATAGGGAGAGTTGGTAAAAGCCAGAGCCCAGTCGTTCTCTATGTTCACCGTCCACTCCCCCGACTCCGTCCCGCTGCCATACAACGCTTTGGCCTGGAACACATGCTTCGTACGTGTCAGCCCGGTCAGTTCAACAGTCCATATACCTTTGTCATCGGCCTTGGGCTTTTTGCCAGTGGAGGTAGCACCGTCGAAGATTTCCACTTCCTGCCCTACAGCCCCGGTGCCCTCAAGCGTGATCGAGGTGTCGACGGTCGTGCCGCCCGGGAGAATCTCATTCCCTTTGGAGTCTTCCACTCGGGTAATGTCGGGGCGCACATCCTCAAGCGCTTTGATCATGTAAGTGCGCACAGGGAAGTCCACTGCCTCGCTCTCATTCGTGTTCTTGCCGAACGCGGCTTTGAATTCCATCCTTAGCGTGCTGCCATCCTTGAGGTTTCTCAAGCCTGCAAAGGCGATGCTTCGCTCGTAATAACCTTGATTGATCCACTGGGCGCTGACCATTGAGCCTGGTGCCGTATGAATCTGCAGGTTGTAGTCGCTGCCATCAGCGTTCGTCCCTTTCAGGCGCAGCCAGACATATTGGCCTGTGGCAATCAACGGCCAGACGCCCATGCGATAGGTGGCATTGGTGGTCAGATTCCCTACGTTGAACTCCGGGCCTTCGCCGTTGTTGTCCGCGTCCTTGATGATCGGTTTGAGCAGTTCATTCTCCGGCATGCTCAACACAGTCAAATCAAAGACGAGGGACGGCAGCGGCTTGCCGTCGCGGATGACGACGTAGGACACCTTCACATCTTTGTTCAGGTTGAACGCGACCACACTATTTGGAATCGCAAACTCCCGGTTGCTGCCCAGCGGCCGAGGAACAGAGGTGTGCGAACCGCCTGCGGGCGTACCCTGTGCGCCAGTCCAGGTGGCGATGATTTCATCAGTTGGCAGCAACGCGCTGTTGTCCGGCACCACGATGGTCAAGGTGTCCCTGACCAGCAGCGGGTTGAGTGCGCTGTCGCCGTTGTTCTCCTTGATCGAGGGGGCGAGCAGTTCCAGCGCGACACCCACGGTGAACACCAATGGATTCGAAAGGCTGGTCTCATCTGTGGCATTCCGCCAGAGCTGGTAGCGGACGGTGATCTTGCTGCCGCGGTTCGGTTCGATGTGCTGGGCGACGAAGGCGGCGTCCAGGTTGATGACCCAGTCTTGTTGGGCGGTTACGGCATTGAATTTGCGGGACCCGGGTTCCTCGCCGGAGATGTCGCCCACCCACTTCCAGGTGGCCTCGTCGTTGGCTACCCATGGCTTCACCACAGGCCTGGG